>JAIWNO010000273.1 GCA_020216785.1 Desulfomonile sp. | reverse complement strand
GTCCGATATTTTTCCTCCGATTGACGGAGGGCTTCCTCCGCTCGTTTCCTGTCCGAGATGTCCGAAATGGTGGAGATTGTCCCTTCGCCGGGGTTGAACGGATCGAGGGCCCTGATCCTCAATTGGCCGTAAAAGGTGGAACCGTCGGCTCGCTTGAACAGGGCCTCGACTTCGGTAGGTCTACCCTCCTGGAGATCTTGGAGAAAGATTGATCGCACCCGCTGGTATTCTTCCTGCGAAGCGTAGAACTCGGAAAGGGCTTTGTCCAAATAGTTCGCAGGTGCCGGATAGCCGAACATCAGGATCATGGTTTGGTTGGTCCACTTGAGCTTGCCCTTCTTGACATAGCTGATACCCAGCGGAGAGGCTGACAGAATGTTGTCGAGCATCTGTCGATTGCGGCGAAGGGCTTCCTCGGCCTTTTCCCGCTCCGTAATCTCCAATATCAGCTTGGCGTTGGCTTTCTTGAGCTGCGCCGTCCGCTGTTCGACCTGCAATTCAAGGAATTCGTGCGCTTGACGCAGCTCCTGTTGCGCTCGCTTGCGGGTGATTTCAACTGCAGCGAGATTCCCCAGCAACGAAAGGGTCTCAAGATCAGATTCCGAGAAATCGGTTCGCGTGCGGTTGAATGCGTAGAGTACCCCGAGATTCTCCTGACCACTCTGGATCGGTACCGCCAGCCCCGAAATGAGCCCCTCCTCCCGCACCACGTCATGAAGGAGCGGCTCCATTTCCTCAAAATAGTCTCTGACGATTAGACCTTTGCCTGTCTCGGCGACGATTCCCCCCAGGCCTTTGCCGTAGGGAATCCGCATCTTCTTGAAGGCTTCTGTGGTGATACCGGAAAGAGTATGCATGTACACGTCGCCTGCCTGTGCATCGCGAAGGGCGATGTACGATGTATCCGCAGAGAGCAGTCTCCGGCTGTGTTCTACGACGAGTGACAGATTCTCGTCGAGGCTGTGTTCCGCGGTAAGATGCACCGCCAGAGCGTACAGCGAGCGAAACTTCCTTAACTCCTCAGCGAGGTTGCTTTCAACTTTTCGGCGTTCCGCGATTCCTTTCCTGAGCGCCTGATTGGACCGAACCAGTTCGGCCGTCCGCTCTTCCACAAGCGCTTCCAGTTCGCCGTGGGCTTTCCAAAGCTGCCGTTCGATGAGTTTTGCGTCGGTGATCTCGCGGGAATATACCGCTACGCTCGAAACCTCTCCGATTTCATCGAGCACGGGGCAGAGATGAATGCTGAAGAATCGGCCGTTGCGCTCGTCTTCAAAGTTCAGCTGCCGTCGCTCCCGGATCACGTGCTGGAAGTGTTCCCAACGACTTTTTGCCACACTCGCGGGGACGACCTCGAAGGCAGATTTCCCTCGGAGGTCCTCTATCTTGTAGCCGAGGCGTTCCGCGGTGTTACGGTTCAGCGCGATGAACCGCCCCTCACGATCAAGGAGAAAAGCGGCATCCGGGGCCGCGTTCAGAAGAGCTTGAAACGATTCGGTTGTCTGACGAAGCACCTGCTCGGCGCGCTTCTGTTCCGAGATGTCCCTGATGATCCCTTCATAGCCGAGAACCTCTCCACTGTTTGCTCGACGGACCGTCGAAGTGAGCAAGCAATCGATCACTGTGCCGTCTTTCCTGCGAAACTTGATGGGGAAATCTTTGACTGAACCTTTGGTTTCTATTTCCGCCTGAAAGAAGGGCCTCTGGTCAGGGTCTGAATAGAGCCGGCGTACGTCGCCTCCGATGAGTTCATCGGAGGAATATCCGAAAAGATCGAGGAAGGTTTGGTTTGCTTCGAGGACGGTGCCGTCCACTGCCGTGATGTACATCGCGTCGCGGCTGTGCTCAAAGAGCCGCCGAAATGCAGCGTCTCTTTCGGCGATATCCCCGTGACAGCCGCGTGTCCCCGCAACGCGTTCCAACTCTCCGACGCGTCTGCGCAACGCCCTCAATTCGGCCACAAGTTGATTCCGAGATGTATCGTGGTCGCCCATGCTCTCCCCAATTGGAAGGAGAAAGAGGCCGCCGGCTTGTCGCGCGTGAAAAACGGGGTCTCACCCCTCTCGGCCTCTTGTCATGCGGTGGTTATGAGCCGACTGACACAGCAATAAGACCCACGATGAATTCTTATCACACAGGGTTGGATCGGCGAGAGCCGCTCTTCTCACGACATCCCGTCGGGGCGGATTATCGCGCAATGCCGAAGAGGATTCCAGCGGCAAAAGCAAGAGTTGTTATGCTTGACGCAAATTGTTATAATAACATTGGCAAAAATTAACCGACTCACGCGATTTCATCTTATGTGCGCTATCGCGCACACGTTCGTTCTTGCTGTGTCTCGATTGCCTTTGTGCTCCAATTCCTTATGGATGGCCTTCGGACGACAACCGGATGGAACGTGGGTTATATGTGCATATACCATTTTTCAGTTCGGGGTTATGCCAAGTTTGAGGAGCATCCCGTCTGCGAGAAAACAATACTCATACGGGGTCCCGAGGGTTAATAGCGATTTACGCGCACTGTTGCGGACCGTCGGCGGACTTCTCGGAATTCTCCTGCCTTTTATATTTTTCTCGCCGGCAGCCGACGGTCTTACGGCAGGCTTTTTCCTGCCCAGCGCTGGGAGGGGATCATCATGGATCATCGCACACTTGAAAGCGGCTCTGACGGTGCCGACTCTGGTGCATCCGTCGTAGGCGGTCGGCTTTGTTGGCTGGCGAACGAGGATCTGTGGCAGTGTCTGAGCGAGGCGCGTAGACGTCAGGTTCAGCGTGACTGCGCAACCTGCGCGCTGTACGTGCGGTATGCGCGGAGCAAGGTCGCTGAAGTTGCTGTGAGTCCATGCGGGGCGGGATGACCGATTGTGATCGGTCGGTGCAAATCAACTGAGAAAAGGCACTGAATACTGCGGTTCCCGTCCATCGCCTCGCTGCAAGCGCCTCAGATGTTCAAGTGGTTGCAGGGTGCAGTTGGGAGCAGTGCTTCGCCTCGCGCATGTGGAGGATCATTTCCGCACGAGCCAAATCGTGGGGCGTGGTGATCTTGAGGTTTTCATCCGAGTCCTCCACCACGGTGACCGGGTGGCCTATCCACTCCACGAGCATTGCATCATCGGTCGCTTCGAATCCCTGCTCATACGCCAGCTGATGGGCTTGGACAATCAACGCGGTCCGGAAAGTCTGAGGAGTGTGAGCAATCCAAAGGTCTGAACGGGGAATTGTGGTCAGGTATTGTCCGATCCGCTTCTTTACCGTTTCTGTCACGGCCACACACGCTACCGCAGCGCCGCCGGCGCGTGCAGCTTCGATGGTCCTGGTGATGGTGTCCTGAGAAATGAGCGGACGAACCCCGTCATGGATCGCAACGACGGCGGCATCGAAGACCTCCTTAAGACCATTGAAAACCGACTCCTGCCGCGTCGGGCCTCCTGTAACAATAGCTATCGGTTTGGAGAATTGGTAAGGCTCGACCATTTTTCGACGGCAATAATCCTCCTCACCGGCAGGGACCGTGAGCACAATTCGGTCCACGAGAGGGTTGTCCTGGAACGCGCGGAGCGTCCTGACAAGTATGGGGAGACCACAAAGGTCAAGATACTGTTTTGGGACGGCTGTTGCCATGCGGGTCCCTATCCCGCCTGCGGTTATGAGGGCTGCAACCGTCATCCTTCAGACCTGGCGCCGCGATCCGTTTCGATTTGCGAAGGCCCGCTTTTCAGGTAACCGCCTTCTCTGAGAGCATTCACCACCTTGTCTCCGCAGCGTTTAGGAACGTGGATAGTGTGTGTAACCGCGCGACTGTCCACAATAGCTCTCAATGAAGTCTCGGACTTATTGAGCCCGGGATTCAGTTCCCGGATCAAGCGCACGGACGAGGCTGTAAGCGCAGCGAGTAGGCTCAGCGGAACATCTCTCGACAGGTGGAGACCTCCGAGTGTGTCGAAGCTGATCGTGGAGTTGCCGCTGTTACCCACACCGTAGAATTCGCGATGAGCGTCAATAAGCGCAAACGCTATCCATCGCGGCACGTAGTTCTCCGTTTCCAACGGAAGCTTCATGTCCCAATAGGAAGTGGTTCCGTACGCTCCCGTCCGGTGGACGATTTCGCTTAGGCCCGCATTGTACGCTGCCGCGACCGTCAGCCAGCTGACCGGGCTCGATCCGTCGGCGATTCTTGTGCGCATCCAATTCAGGTAGCGCGCGGCGGAGTGTGTCGAGAGGACAAGATCGCTCCGCTCGTCGCGCCAGTTTTCTACCCTGAGCGTCCAGTTAAGCGCGGGATCGCGGCTCATCGAGCCGGTTGCGGTGGTCTTGAGGAACTGCCACCATCCACGAGCCAAGGCCGGCGAAACTATGGCTCCATTGTAACCTGACTCAAGTGCCGGCAAGAGCGCCAACTCCGCCGGCACTCCCTCTTTCTTAAGAATCGCCTCTATTACTGAGGCATATCGGTCTTTTCGTTTTAGCCAAATGCGTGTGGTGTCTCGCATCTCGCCAAGCAGGTGCTCGATCTGATATACGATGCGACGCCTCACATCCGGCCGATCGAGCGGCACCTTTTCTCCGCAAAAGGCAAGTCCCTTTTCCAGCACCGCGGGCGGCAGTCCCTTCCTGGCCGATACCTTTTGCCTCACAGCTGGAGGGGCGTGCTTGAGGTATACAAGCGACTCTCCAGCAAGGATTTCCGACCGTTTGACCGACGCGACGCGTTCTTTCCGTCTCACCGTGGCAAGGTCGCCCTCGATCCGTCCCACCGGATCGGCTGAGAGAAGATCGCGCGGAAGTCCCTTGCTCCACAAAATTACAACCGCCAATAGACCCGCCGGCGGAGCATATTGACGAACCTCAGCCGAGAGCCCGGCAAGGGATTTCATGTGGTCGTGATTGCTGAGGCCACCGTATTCTGCGAGAACCATTGGATAATTTGGCGGGAATCTGCTCTCCGCGGCTTCAACACGCGCAACATCGTCAGCCAGGTGGTTGGCGATGTACAGAAGTGAAAGCAGCGGAAGTCGGCGTTCAATCTCCTCGCTGATCACGGGGTAGCCGAGGAGCACAAAGAAAACCAGCGCAAGCACCGTACACGGCAGGATTATGTCACTGTTCCGCGTCACGGTCTCCTCACCCCAATGTTACCTATCCGACGCGTTATCGGTGTTGGTGCCTGCTTCCAACAGCCGCGCCAGATATCTCACGCGTGGATCGCCGGGAATGGCGTCCGCAGCCGCCCGGGCCTCACGGGCGGCCGCCGGCCGATCGCCGACCTCCAAGAGGAACACCACGAAATTAACCCGCGCAGGGGCATAACCTGGAAATGCCTGTATCGCCTGCTTGTATGCCGCGCGTGTGCGATCGTGGTCGCCGCGACGCTCCCACACGAGTGCCGTATAGAAAAGAGGACGCGGATCCTCAGGATTGAAGCCGCGCAAGAGGCGGAATGCCGCGAGCGCTGCGTCAAATTCGTTGCGTTCCAGATCGTTGAGGCCTTTGGTGAAGAGGAGGTCTTCCGAAGCTTTGGGGCCCGAGGGCGCCGCATTGATGTCCCGTGCCGCCAGCAGATGGTCGAGATTCCGGCGGGCTGCCGCGTGGTCGGGCTCTTTTTCTAATGCCTTCCGATAAACTCGCTCCGCACCTTTCAAGTCGCCGAGGTCTTCCAGCGACGCCCCCATGTGGACAAGCGATTCCGTGTGGTCGGGTGAAACCGAGAGAACTCTTTTGAAGGCCTCTATTGCCTCGCTGTCCCTGCGCTCTGCTCGGAGAGCTACACCGCGCTTGAAATCGGGCGGATCGTCGGCAGCACCAACAGAAAGCAGGTGCAGCACCAAGAATAGACTCCCAAGACAGCCAACAGCGCGGAAAGGCTTCATAATATTTGAAAGATGTTGAAAGATTCTACGCGTCCTATTAATATCACAAGATGTCTCGAAATAAAAGCTCGTCGCAATCCGTAGACGCGGAGGCCCGGAGCGAGGGCGGTCACATGACTGGAAGTCCTGCTCGAGGCGCGTTCTCAGCTCCTTTGCTGATTCGGTGACCGTTTCTTTTTCCCGCGGTCTCTCGCTGTGACAGGAGTCTTCTGTGGACATTCTGGATTCAATCCAATCCGACATGGAAAAGCTCGAACAGGAGTTGATCAGTCAATTGCAGAGCCGAGTGCCGGTAGCGCTGGAGATCGGGGTGCACGTCATGAACAGTGGCGGCAAGCGCATCCGGCCCCAATTGACCATCATTTCGGCTCGCATGGGCGGATACCATGGACCCAAGGCACTTGTTCTCTCAGTGGCTATTGAGTCAATCCACACTGCCACCCTCCTGCACGACGACGTGGTGGACCAGGCGGAGACCCGCCGGGGCCGGCCCTCTGCAAACACCATGTGGTCGAACGAGATGTGTGTTCTTGGAGGCGATTATATTCTGGCTAAGGCGTTTTCCGCGCTCACATCCCTCAACGATATCCGCATTCTCAGAATCGTTTCCGAAACAACTGAACGGTTGAGCGAGGGCGAGCTTTTCCAGATGATGAATATTGGCAACATGAATATCAGAGAGGATGAATATCTCCAGATAATCATCGACAAGACCGCTGTTCTCATGGAAGCGGCATGCCGAGGCGGCGCGATCCTCGGGGGGCTCGACCGGCGGAAGGAAGACGCGTTGGCCGGGTTCGGCTTCAATTTGGGCATTGCATTCCAGATGACCGATGATGTGATAGATTACGTATCCGACAAGGCGGTGATGGGCAAAGATCCGGGTAAAGATTTGGAAGAAGGGAAGCTCACTTTGCCGCTGATCTGCGCGCTCAAGCGCGCCGACACAGCCGAGAGGGCCCGTATCGAAGGTCTCGTTCGTGACGGGAAACTGGGCGATAGCGATCTGGCATGGGTTAGGGACTTCCTGCGACGGCGTGGAGGTATTGACGAAACCCTGGAACGCAGCCGGGAGTATTTACGTACCGCGGTCGATCACTTAGCCGTGTTTCCCGATTCCGAAGAGAAGCACGCGCTCATGAGGCTTGCAGAGCGGGTGCTTCACAGAACGTACTGAGGGTCGCGATGAGAGCAACTTTTCTTGACATCAGATCAGCCTGCTGCTACAGACCGGCTCAGTCTCCCAACCCCGCCGGAGGTTCTCCGAGGTGGTCCTGAGACCTTATATCCTAGCAATGGGCCTGTGCGTGATTTTTCTCGCGGGCTGCCCGTCTATCTGGCAAACCAAGACCCCTCCGCCTGACACGGGTCCGGAAGAGCTGTATAAGGCCGCTCTCAGAAGCTTTGACGAAAAGCGATACACCGACGCTGCCGACCAGCTTCAGCGGCTCAGGCATTCGTACCCCGACTTCGAGAAAATGCCCGAGGTCTATCTACGCATCGGTGACGCGTTCTTCAATGACGGCAAGTATGAAGAGGCGTTCACGCGGTATCGACAATTCATCGAGCTGTATCCGAACCATCAGGACAAGTATCGGGCCAAGTACATGATCGGAATGGCTCATTTCAAACAGATCAAGAGTATCGACCTCGATGACACCGCGATAAGAAGGGCGGAAGAAGCCTTCAAGGAGGTTAAGGACGATCCGGAAGCCAGCGAATGGGCAAAAAAGGCGGAAGAGAAGTACCGCGAATGCCGTGTCAAGCTTGCGCAAAAGGAACTTTACAAGGCCGCGAGCAGTCTTAGCCGGAGTCAATATAAGGCGGCACGCCTGGCGCTTCAGCGGGTGATCGACGATTTTGCGGATCAGGCCCCGGAAGTCGTTAAGGAAGCAAGAAGGAAGCTGGAGAGCATCAAAGGCAAATAAGAACCTCATGAAGGGCCGGTACGGAGGCAGGCCCCCAATCTTCCAAAAGAGTTCCCCCCCAATTTGCCGTTTCTTCTGCGATCCGATATTCTTTTGTGCAGTTATCCCGTTTCTTACGAGCCTTCTTCAGGATTAATCTCTTCCGCGAGCATGGAATTATAAACACGTACGGTTACACGGCCGGGCGCGGCTCCCTTCGATCGAAACACATTCTTGACATCGGAGACCATCACTTCTGCCTTGCCTTTTCCTCGCGCCCGCGAAAAAAAGACCGCAAGTCCCGCTGCGTACGCGATATCTTCAGCTGCCGCCAGCCGCCCCTCCTGCTGGAGCAGCACTACGTGAGCGCCGGGGCCGTCCTTCACATGGAACCACGAGTCGCCCTCGCGGGCCCGTGTGCGCAGCAGCAGATCGTTTCCTTTTCCACTCTTTCCCACGAGCGCCATGAAGCCTCCAGGAGTGTGGTACGTTCGAAACAGGCTTGATCCAGGTTTTCCATGAGGATCCTTGGACGCAGGATCCGGTTTCACAGCCTTGCGCACCGAAGGGACCTCGTCGGCCAGCTGTTCCAGCTCTTCCGTATCTTGTGCCGCGTCAATAAAGAAAAGGAGGTCTTCGAGACCGCTCTTTTCCTCCAGAGTCCGTTCCAATCGCTCCTGTGCAAGGCTTTGCCCACGCTTTCCCCGAGCTGCGGCTTTGAACTTGCGCTCCATATTGGTCACCGGATCGAGCGCCGGGTCCAGGGGGATGTTATGCTTTTCGCCGCTAACCCAGTCCTGAACCTCGATTTCAGCCATGCCTTTTCTCATGAGCGAGAGATTCGCCTTGAGGAGTTCTCCCTGTTCTGCGTACGATACAAATTCGCGGAGGCGCTCCAAGTCGTTTTGGATCTTCTGTGCTCGTCGCTCCAGCGCAGCGATCGCCGCCTTCACAGGCCGCGCGACCTCGCGGCGCAGCCCTTCCAAGAGCAGCCCTCGAAGCTTTGGCCCGTAAAACGCATCCGCTGCGCTATTCATGGACGGAAAGACCTCATCATCTAGGGTGGCGCTGACGGTGAGCTTGCGCTTACCGTTCGAACCAGTGATGATGCCGGGAATGATTTTGTCAACCAACGGCCATGAGCTTGGCTGCCGCGCGGCGCGCTGCGGGGGCGCCTCGTACAGGGTGCCGGGGGTGACGATACGCGTAGTGGTCTCTTTTGGAGGAATACGGCGGAGGCACTCCAAAATGACGCGATTTCCGCCATCTACGAGGATGATGTTTGAGTCCCGTCCCAGAAGTTCAATTATAAGCAATCTTTGTGATCTGTCCACGCCTGAGCCTCGTCCTGTGGCGATCGTCACCACCCGGTCGTCAGACGCGCACGAAACGTCGGTGATCGTACCTCCCTGGAAATGGGCCCTGAGATAGGCGCAAAATCGGGGCGGCGCCGGGGGATTCGGCACCCGGAGAGCAGTCAGATGGATGCGGCCCATCTGAGGGTCTGCGCTGACCATCAGCTTTTTTTCACCCTCACCGGGGACGCGTACGCGCAGAACGATCTCACGAGGCAGCGGCTGGTGTATCTTGTTCACGAATCCGCCGCGAAGTTCCTCGTTCAACTCACAGGCAATTGTCTGGAGGACTGTCAGGTCCACGGTTCACTCGACGGCTCGGTATTCCATTGGGGAAATATGGCCCTGCGTACAGCTTGCCCGTTCTTGACAGGGAATAGTGGGCCAACCTCCACGCCGGTCCTGGTCTGATGGCCGGCAGAGACGCCAGCCCCGCTAAGCGCTTGAGAAGTATCCAGCAACATCTATTATCGGACTTATGAAACGCTGTGTTTGATTGCCGCCTCATCCGACCAATTTTGCAACAATCCTCCCAAACAGCGGGTGCACGACGTCAATCGCTTTGCTCGTGCACAGTTCCTGACAGCAAAAGCACGAGATACACGCGCGGATGTCGATGATCATTTCCCCGTTGCGCTCGCTGATAGCCGCAGGAGGACAGTGGCTCATACATACCTTGCAGCGGGAACAGATGTTCGGATCGATGCGCGGCCGTGCCGCCATGTGGCTCTCGAGGAATCGTCGCATGGGATTGCGTTGGGACATGTTCCACATAACGGTCATGGACTTGGGCGGCTTGAAATCACGCAGCGGAAAACCGTCCATCCCGTCGCCCAGAAGCGTGATGTGGTCGCGCTTCGTGGTGCCCAGACCGAGAGATTCCGCGATCACGCATGTCCTCAGCTTTTCCACGGGAAATCCCACGAGGCGGCAAATAGTGGCATCAAGGGCCACCGCGTCGGTCGATGCAGCGATGATGCCGATCCTCCGAGTTGGGCCGCCGGTGGGGCCATTCCCCTCCATTCCGAGAATTCCGTCTACCAACGACAGCGAAGGATTCACCGCTTCATAGATCTGCGCAAGCACAGTGGCGAAGCCGTCATAATCTTTGCCGGCTTTGAGGTGCCACGACGCCTTGTCGGTACCCACCACAGTCCCGAACAGGTTCTTGATCGCAAGCGTCAAGAGCATCTGCGAATGGGTCTTAAGTTTGGCGAGATTGATCACCCGGTCAAATTCGAATACCGCTTTGGCCAATTCAATTTTTCGAAAGATCCTGCCTTCCCGGCAATCAATGGTGACCTTATCCTTGAACACGGCAGCCTGAACCCCGAGCCGTTTCATGAATGGCTCGTAACCCGACTTCGCCAGCACTCTCGGCAAGCTGCCGATGGAGGAGCTGTCTCCCACGGAAACCGAAGCACCTGCGTCGATCGCCAGCGCCGCGACGGCTTCAACGACCGCGGGATGTGTTACCACCGCCTTCTCCGGCGCATAAGACATCAGAAGGTTCGGCTTCAGCAGCACACGCTCGCCGCGTTTGACGAACGAGCCGATCCCGCCCAGATCGTCGATCACCTGCTGAACGACACGCGCCGGCCCGCCGGCCTCGTAATCCTGACACCGTCTCAGAGAAACTATTGATTTCATGATAATGATGTAGCATTTCGCGATCGTCGGGTAAAGTGGGCCGATTGTCTTTGCCGGGGAGTTATGCCATGTTAAAAAACTGATTGAGCCTGGCCTCAACGCGCCAATGCCGGACGAATTGCGTCCGATCGCACGGAAGGAGGACATGATGAATGATCGTCCACCTAAACCGGTGAACCTCTGGGGAATTGACAAGTACCGGGTATATGCCACGCTCTTTGTTCAGGCCTGGAAGCTCCTGCTGGACGCGGAAAACCGGGACCGCCGAAAACGGAACGGAGTGACCGCGTTTGACGGGGTCTTCAGCATCGCCAAACTGACGCTGCTCGAACAGATTCTCGTTAAATACCGCCACATAGTGAAATTCGGGGACCAGATTGTGCTGGACAGCACCTATCCGCCGTATCCTTCTCCCGCGTTCGACAAGCGGCTCTCCAACTATCTGAACAACTTGGATATGACGATGGTGCCGTCCGGAATCGTATCCCTATCCACGACGAATTCCTGTCCATATTCCTGTCCGTTTTGCTCGACCAACGCTCGAAGAGACCCCGCGACCGACTTGGACGAGGAGCTGCTCGGCCGCACCATTGAAACCGTCCAGGATCTCGGCGTTCCCTTCATTATCCTTCACGGAGGCGAGCCATTCTTTCGGTATGACCGATTCTTGCGGCTGGTGCAGCACGTTCGTCCGGAAACTTGTCTCTGGCTGTTTACTACGGGGTACGGCGTCACCGCGGAACGAGCTCGGGAACTCAAGGAAAACGGGCTGTTTGGAGCTTGGGTGAGCCTCGACCACTATCAGCCGGAAGTCCACAACCGTATGCGAGGTCATGCGAGCGCGTTCGACAACGCGTGCAACGCTATTGAGCACTTCAAAGATGCCGGCGTGTACACCTGTCTCTCGCTCGTGCCGCCGGACGAATTCAACGAGCCAGCGGAATTCACGCGTTATTACGACCTTGCCAAAGAATTAGGCGTCGCAGAGATCCGGGTAATGGAAAAAAAGCCGTCCGGCAGAGAAGCCTGCCGCGGAGTTAAACCGCATTCTCCTGTTCTTGCAAGGCTCCAGAAAGATTTGTTCGCCAACCCGGCATATCGGAGCCACCCACCCATCAGTGGACTGTCCACCTGGCTCGAAACCGACCCGGCATTGGGTTGCCAGTGCCGGTTCGAGTATCTCTTTGTCACTTCCTCGGGGGAAGTTCAACCGTGCGAGGCCACCGAGATCTCGTTCGGCAATATCCGGGAAGAGGATTTCACCACGATCTACGAACGCGCCCGGCGAGCCTTCACCAAGCCGTCGACGGGATGCATTCCCATGGTGATGTATTCGGAGGTGCGAGATTATCAGAAGATCAAGGACTCGCTCTCATCACCGGAGCGGGCGGAATTGGCCGCGCAGATCATGGAAGGATTCAGACGCAGAGGTAAGTTGCCGGGCGCGTACAAAGCCGTTTGGAGCATGTACGAGCGCCGCCTCAGGGCGCACCGAAGCCGGTTGAAAAAGCGTGCAACAGCCACGTGACGGCAGGGGCGGCAGAGACGGGGTCCACATTCGAAGCCTGATTGGCTTGTTAGTGAATCAAGCTGTTGCGTGGCGGAATGTTTCGTGCTAGGAACGGGCCATCTTTCAGTAAGACCCCGTGAAGGAGGCTATGACTGCAATGAAAAAATTCCTTATTCTTATGGCGCTCGCGCTGTTTGTGTTCACGTCGACTGCGGCGCTGGCAGCCGATCAGTACTTCGTGCTCAAAGACAAAAACAACAAGTGCTATGTGAAGAAACTCAAAGCGCAGACTCCGGCAACTATAGCTGGACCATTTGCCAGCAAAGCTGAGGCAGACAAAGTCAAAGCCGAAAAATGCCCCAAGCCTGCGAAAGCTCCGGATAAGAAATAACTTTCCCCAATTCGGTTCCGGGGGCCCTCACCACCCGCCAAGAAGAGGGCTCCCCCGGACAACGGGATAATTGCCGGCCGCACAGGTTTTTTCTCCAGGCAACTCCCCGCCTACCCGAAATCACAAGCTCGAAAAGTGTCTGATGCTCATGATTCTCGCGATAGTGTCCTCATCGGCGACGAAAGGATTGGCGGGCGGCTCAGGTAAGGGCAAGCGGAGTTCCTCATAGAACGGTGTTTCAGCGAGTTTGAGATTGTACGCGATCACCATGAGGGTCTCCAAATTGACGGCATCGAGGACATTGTAAGCGAGCAATGTGTCGAGGGCTTTGCGATCCGCGGTGCGCATGTAATGAGCCCACAACAACACCGCGCAGTACCCGTCCACTCCGTCGAGTTCCGCGCGCTGGAGACCCAGCTTTCGCTCGCAACCCTTGAGTCCGCCTCGGTATCCCAGACTCCGAAGAACGTGCAACAAATCGATGTGAGCCTGATCCAATCTTATGTCGAAAGTCCGGTTGACCACGGGAACGTCGAAGCTCTTACCATTGAATGTGACGATGAGATCGTACTTGAAGATGTCGTCCGGGAAGCGATGAAGATTCTCATTCCAGACGTAATGGTAGATCGTTTGACCGTCATAGAGCGCGATAGTGGTGATGTGGTCGAACCCTGCCCCTCCGCCCGAAGTTTCGATGTCCAGATAGGCTGTTGTGTCACGGA
>JAIWNO010000272.1 GCA_020216785.1 Desulfomonile sp. | reverse complement strand
ATTCCGCAAACAGCCTCCA
This sequence comes from Desulfomonile sp., assembly GCA_020216785.1. Lineage (GTDB taxonomy): Bacteria > Desulfobacterota > Desulfomonilia > Desulfomonilales > Desulfomonilaceae > JAIWNO01. Next base: position 9,981 of record JAIWNO010000272.1, on the reverse strand, counting down.
ATGCTGGTTTATCGGCAGCAAGCGAGCAAAGTTGCGCACATCGTGATGTTCCAGGTACCAGAGCGATTCTTCAATCCGCGCCCTTACATAAGCGTTGTTGAACGGCCTGTTCGCGGGCACGGGTCCGTTCAGGACGTCCGGCCACGAAAGGACGCCCGCGGCCCACAGGCGCTTCTCGGTCTTCGCCCCGATTCCGGGTATATGACAAAACGTGTGTCGGAGCATCGATTCTCCGGTGCGTGGCGCCACATACTCCGCGCGTCTCGCCATCACAACGTGGGTTACGACTCACGGGTGGGGAACAGACTCGAGTGCAAGCCGCTCTTCGATTACGTCGTAAGCTGCGGGCGCCAGCAATCCATTTCTTACGAACTTTTCCAAATGTCCCTCGGCGAGGAGCTTTTCCAGTGCCCATCCTGTAGCAAGTTTGCTGTGAAGCCACAAGCGAAGCGATGGACCGAATCTCGACGCCAAATTATCCTGAACCGGCGGGATCAGTTCCGCGCCGAGAGGTGAGACAGCCTCGATCTCAATCTCATGGTGGATCAGCTCATATCCCTGAAAAGAGTATATCACACGATCGATGACAAGCTCGGCATCCGGGCCGGCCTCGCGGGCCGGTTCAAGGGTAAGAGCGCGAACCTTTCGTAAAGTCGTGCGGTTCTGGATGACCTCGAAGCCGATATGAGTCATGGTCGCCGCGGCGGAAGCTTGGTCGAATACCCGCTCGACTTGGCTCATAGGGCACAATTCGGCCAACTGATCGACAACCGCCGTCAGGATCGCCAGCGACCATTCACCCTCGAGTTCAATCCGTTCGACCGCGCCTCTATCCGTCACTTTGGTTCGGTCCTTGAGCGTCAGACGATAGCCAGGGCCGATATCTCTGATTCGGAGCCCCCATCCGGCAGAGCGCAACTGCCTTCCCGGGGTGTCGTAATACACATCGCGCATGTTATGGACCTGCGCGTTGCCCGCACGGAGCCCTGCTACCGACGGGAGAGTCTCGATGCTTTCACATATACGTTCAGGATGGTCGTCGCAAACGACGAGGGTGATCTCTGTTTCGATGTGCGATAATGACGCGGTCTTCATACTGCTCCGATGCCGACCGTTGTACTTGCTTGGGATATCCGATTCCGGGTGAGTATCGCGAACAAAAGGCGGTGTCAACCCGCCAAGGACGCGTACAAAAGTCATTCTACCATAATGAGACCGGGAATTCGTCCGGCTATCGGGTCTCGAGCTTTCGGTGAGAGTCCGTAAAGGTGTGGGGGCATTGTTTCTCGACGGTGGCACCATCGTATAATGCCGGGGACACCCCTCCAATGAAGCTGGACCGTACTTTTCATTATCGGCACTATAACGTTTTTGCTCAGCCGTAACTGAAGCCATGCTGAATCATCCAATTCCTATTGCGCCCGAGCGCGCTTCATGCAAAGCTTCCGCGCTGAGCCGGCTCAATGACCGGAGAAGTCTACCTGATGGACGCCTTCTTCAACGAATTGGAACGCGCAGGTCTCTCTGTCATCCGGAGCGATTTCGAGCACGAGCTGTCGGACGAGTCTCACCTTCGGGGCCACGCGGAAGGAATCGTACGCGCTCGGCATGAAGCCGATGTTGTCGCACTCCTTCGCTCATCGGCAAAATGGCGCGTCCCCGTTACCGTGACCGCCGGAAAGACCTCACTCACCGGCGCAGCCACGCCGCTGGGAGGAATTGTCTGCGACATCAAAGCATTGGATGCTGTTGCCCCTAATGATCCCACACGTGTCGGGCCGGGCATTATCGTGAGTCGGTACAAAGAAATCGTCGAGGCAGCGGGCCTCTTCTATCCACCCGATCCGACATCGCAGGAATCATGTACGCTCGGCGGTAATGTCGCTACCAACGCGTCCGGCGCATTGAGCTATCAATACGGCCCTACCCGAGACTACATCCGGGGATTACGAGTGGTAATACCGGACGGGAGAGTCATCGACGTGGAACGCGGTGATGTGGTGAGCTCCCGTGGGCGCTTTGTGGTTCCACCGCTGCTCATGCAGCCTGCGGGCGGTTCGGAGTTGGTTATTCCCGTGCCCCGCCTTAACGTCCCTGTGTGGTCTGAGTGCAAAAACGCTGCCGGGTTGTTTTCGGCAGAGCCGATGGATCTCGTAGACTTGTTCATCGGATGCGAAGGAATTCTTGGTGTAGTGACAGAAGTCAGGACAAAGCTCCTTCCGCCGCGAAAAAGTTTCTTTTCGCTGATGCTTTCGATTCCCACGATGGAGACCGCGTTGGGTCTGGTTCATCTACTGGATGGCCTGATGCGATTCCATCGCGACAAAGCAACATCCAAGGCCACGGATATTGCTGAACAGCCGGCAAAGCTGTGTCATAGCTGCGCCGTTCCGCCACCGGAACGGTTCAGTGCGGTAGCGCCATCATGCATGGAGTGGATCGGAGCTTCCCTTGGACGATTTCTATCGAGTGAACGGGCGCGACGATTGGAAGGTTATGCTGGCTGCCTTTACGTCGAGCAGGAATACGGCGACGATCCACACGAGGCACTATCGCAGTGGGCGACCCTCGTGGAGGCTGTCAACCGAGGCGGCAGCGACCGGCTTGGCATCATCGAAACGGAGGTCGCGTTGGATCCGACCCGCATCCGCGGTATGCGGAAGGACCGAGAGGCGGTGCCGGAACGGCTCACGGAGTCGATCCGGCCGGGCATGGTAAAGGTGGGATTGGATTTCGCCGTGCCGATGAGGCATCTGGAGCGGTTGGCAGCGCTCTACGACTACGCGTTCCAAGGTCTCGACGCGTACGTGTTCGGCCATATCGGCAATGCACACATTCACGCGAATCTGTTGCCCGAGAAGGACACAGAGCTTCAGCACTGCCGCGACTTGGTCAAACGGCTTGCGCGGGAGGTCTGCGCCTTGGGAGGGAGTGTCTCGGCCGAGCACGGAATAGGAAAGCTGAAGCACGAGTTACTCGAAATCATGATCGGGCTGGAAGGGATCGGTGAGATCCGCCGCGTCAAGGAAGCGCTCGACCCTGGTTACTTGCTTAATCGAGGAACGATGGTAGGATATTCGCCATGATGTGCGGACCGGCAGCAAAGTGTGCCCTTTCTTCGGACTATGCCCCGGAGGAAGACTTGATGAAAGCCAATTACGACCGAGAGTACTACCCGCTACTCGACGTCCGGTATTCCCCTGGCCGCGTGCCGGACTCTTACTATCTCAACCAAGCGCTTCTCTCGATCAACTCTGTAGACAATTCGACACGGCCTGCGGATTACTTCTCGGATTGCCACGTCACCAAATTCCGGAACCATGCGCCCGGAATCCGGAAAATCGGATAATCTATCCACGACCTGGAATAAAGCTTTCGATAAAGCACTGTGCTGCCGAATGACTGTCTTCCGCTATAAAATTAGTAATGTCCTTGAGGTCTAGCTGAGCTGAAGGCGACCAGATCAGCTGGAAAGCCATGCGCGGAAAGCCTCCTTCACATTCTCATGGGCGATACCTTTTCCATCGTTGAGTTCGCGCAGACCCTTCCGCACTGCTGCCACAAAATTGATTCGCCCTTGGATATCCTCCCATGCGGCATCCTCCGGAAGTTCCTGAATGGTATTTATGGCAGTTTCCTTGACGCTCATTGCCCGACCTCGTTGTTCACGTTCAATTAATTCAAATTACCGACAATATGCACATCTCTTTTTATAAGTCTACCCGTGGCATCAAATTGCGTCAATCCGAAATGAATTGCCGGTCTTGGTGGAGGAGAAATCCAAAAGGATGCAGCGCATCGAAACCTCACGGTTCGGCCTCTCACCTCAGGTGCCGAGGAGGGCTATTCCCACATGCTCCCTAAAGAAGGAACGAATCCTCCCACGGTATTGGCAGTGTTCGCGGAGTGGACGATCACCCAGTCTCATCCGCGAATGGGTTTCGCGCCAGTCTGCAGGTGCAGTTGCCTTCGTCACCCGAATTCCATTCGTGAATGATCCTCCTCAGACCTTCGCGGTCGAGATCGAGAAGGTGCTTCACATCCCCTTGAGTAATGAGGCGCATCTTGTAGCAGAAGAACACCGCCTCTTCGAGGAGGCCGGGCGTGAAAGGCAGCCGCTCGGTGAGGAGGCCGTTCCGGTCGAGGATTGCGAGGACCCGTTCGTATGACATCCTGAGTTTCTCATTATTTCGCAAGCCCGCCATAAATTTCGTCTCCAAAGATGATTGCTTTGGGGGTCACTTTATTATGTCGTACTCTATGAGCAAGAAAGCAAGAGGAGCGGGAAAACATTGCCGCTGTGGTGGGTGCGGATTATACTGACTCCCCCGGTCGGACTTACTCCGGCGGCAGCCATATCGGTCAACTGGTAGGTTCGTGGCTCCTAATGACCTGTCAAAACTGAGAATCGACGAGCTGGATCGCAGCTTGGCGAGAGCGGAAGCGAAGAGACGCTGGATCTGGTTGCTTGTTGCCGCAGGTGCCGCAGTCGCGGTCGTCGTTGTCTTGTTTTGGAGCGGAATCCTTAGATCTGCTACCGCGGTGCAGGCAGTCAAGGTCTCGAAAACATCGGTGGCTCGCGCCCTGACCATGCTGACTGCGAGCGGTTACGTCGTTGCGCAGCGCAAGGCCGCGGTGTCTTCGAAGGCCACTGGGCGACTCGCCAAGCTTTACGTGGAAGAAGGGAGCGTCGTCAAGCAGGGTGATATCATCGCCACGCTGGAGAATGACGATCTCCGCGCAGCCCTTGACGAGGCCAAGGCAGCGCTCCGGGTGGCTGACGCCAACCTTAAGAATGCCGAGGCGGAGCTTTACGACGCAGAGCAGCAGTACAACCGCCAGAAGGCGCTCAGAGAAAAAGGTGCTATTTCCGACCAGGCTTTCGACGCTGCGGAAGCACGCTACAAAAAGGCGGTCGCGTCGGATAGGTCCGCGAGGTTTGCGGTGGAAAGAGCGCACGCGACCATCAAGGTGGCGGAGGTTAACCTGGAATACTCGTTCATTCGCGCGCCTTTCGACGGCGTAATTCTGACCAAGTATGCGGATGAAGGCGAAGTTGTGGCGCCCTTTGGCAGTGCCACCAACGCGAAGGCCGCTGTGGTGACCATGGCGGACATGGCTTCGTTGCTCGCTGAAGTGGACGTGTCGGAATCCAACCTGGAAAAGGTCAAAGTCGGAGGCGCAGCGGAAATTCGACTCGACGCGTTTCCCAACGAGCGTTTCCCCGGTCGCGTCCATACTATCGTGCCGACAGCAGACCGCTCCAAGGCGACTGTCCTCACCAAAGTAAAATTCGATAAGTTGGACAAGCGAGTCCTCCCCGAAATGAGCGCGAAGGTTGCATTCCTGGAGCGGCCGCTCGAGCTGGACGAAAAGGGGCCGTTCCTCGGCGTTCCCGTGGCTGCGATCCGTAATAGCCCCAACGGAAAGAGCGCGTTCCTCATTAAAGGCAGTGAAGTGCGCTGCGTCCCCGTGAAGGTCGGCAGGCAGTGGGGCGAGACCGTCGAGATCCTCGCCGGCCTTGACGAAGGCGACCTCGTCGTGCTGGAACCGACCGACAAGCTCTCAGACGGCTCCCGGATCAAGATCAAAGAATGAGCGGAGTACCAGAACAAGCCTGCCTTGTTGAGATCAGAGACCTCAACAAGGCATATCGGCGGGGCGACCAGATCATCCCTGTTCTCCGCAACATCTGCCTTGATGTGAAGCGCGGAGAGTTCTTGTCCCTCATGGGGCCGTCGGGGTCCGGCAAGACCACGCTCCTGAATCTGATCGCGGGGATAGACCGTCCGGACAGCGGCGTTCTCAAAGTCGCGGGAGTGGATATCAATCAGCTCAGCGAAGGAGAGCTTAGCGAGTGGCGCGCCCGGAATGTGGGATTCATCTTTCAGTTTTACAACCTGATTCCGGTACTCACCGCGTTGGAGAATGTTCAATTGCCGCTCCTGCTCACGTCCCTTCCGCGGAAGAGCCGCCGGGAGCACGCTCTTGCAGCACTTGAAGCAGTAGGACTCGCGGACCGCCTCGACCACAGACCGTCGCAGCTCTCGGGAGGACAACAGCAACGTGTTGCGATTGCGCGGGCGCTGGTTACCGACCCGGTCCTACTTGTAGCGGACGAGCCCACAGGCGATCTGGATAAGAAATCTGCAACCGAGGTGCTCGATCTTCTTGCTCAACTCAATGATACTTTCGCGAAGACAATTGTCATGGTCACGCACGATCCCAGGGCCGCTCATCAATCCAAGCGCATCCTGCATTTGGACAAGGGCGTGCTCGCCGATTCTCCGAACGATCAGTGAACGCATATAGCAGTTGCAAAAATAATTTCCGATTGATTTCTCCAGGGTGTCGGGAGGCCCCGTTCACTTCGAGCGACCCAAGGCCGTCGAATCTTCGTTCACGGGGCCTCTCGACACCCACCACAAGACCTGCGATTCGGTCAGAACTTTTGGCAACTGCTATAATTCTTCGCTCTCTCTGCGTGACAGCGACGGTCCCTTTTTCCCCGGGCTGAATATATGAATAGCATGGTGCTCTATCTGTTCCGCTGCTTCTTCTATGCTTTCCGGCAAGGTCGGGTGCGCGTGCATGGTCAGCGTCAGATCTTCATAGTGGGCTGCTGAAGCGACAGCGAGGCATCCTTCCGCAATCAGGTCCGAGGCGGACGGCCCGACGATGTGCACACCGACCACACGACCGGTCTCCTCGTCCGCGACAACCTTGCTGAACCCCACGCCTTCTTCACCCAACGTGAGCGTCCGACCGAGCGCCTTGAACGGGAAGACACCTGTTCGGACCTTGATCCCTTGCTCCGCTGCCTGCTCCTCGGTAAGGCCTACCATAGCAATCTCGGGATCGCTAAAGATCACCAACGGGACTTCCACTGCCTCGTACGCGGCGGGTTGACCTGCGATGACCTCAGCCGCGATCTTTCCCTGGTACGACGCCCGGTGCGCAAGCATCGGTCCGGCCACCATGTCGCCGACTGCGAAAATATTGCGCACCGAGGTTTCCATCCGTTTGTTCACCTCAACGAAGCCGCGCTTGTCGAGCTTGACCCCCACCTTTTCGAGCCCAAAATCAGCGGTGTTGGGTCGGCGACCGACAGCCACGAGCACCCGGTCGACCTCGAGCCTCTTTTCGTCGTCTGGAGTTGTGTAACGTACTGTGGCTACGCGGTCGGTCGAGTCGATACTTTTCACCGAGGCTCCAAGCACCAGTTCGATATTCATCCGTTTCAACGACTTCTCGATCACAGGCGGAATTTGCCGATCGAGCATGGGCAGGAGTCTCGGTGCGCCTTCCAATATGGTGACTTGGGTCCCAAGTTTCGCGTATACTATTCCCAGTTCCAATCCCACCGCACCGGCGCCGATCACCGCAAGTTGATCAGGGAGGCTCTTGGGTTGGAGAGCGTCCGTCGAGTCGATCACAATCCGACCGTCCCGCGGCATGCCGGGAAGTTCCGCTGCTGTTGACCCTGTCGCGAGAATCGCGTGCTCGAACTCGAAACGATGGACGCCTTTATCCGTTTCTACACTCAGGCTTGCGGGACCGGTGAGGTGAGCAACCCCTTGGACCACCGTCACCCCATTGCCGGCGAGGAGCGATTCTATGCCCTTGCGAAGCTTGTCGACAATCGTGTCCTTCCATCGAATTACTGCGGCAAGATCCACCTTGGGCGGCGCAGTCACAAGGCCGATGGCTCCGGCTTCTTCAATCTGCTTCTTGAGGCTGGCCACATGTATGAGCGCTTTGGAGGGAATGCACCCCCAGTTGAGACAGACCCCACCTAAAGCCGTCTTCTCGATGAGCGTCACCTCGAGCCCCAACTGGGCTGCTCGGATCGCTGCCACGTATCCTCCGGTACCGCCGCCGATCACTGCTACTTGGGTCCCCTGGGCGAAATCTCCCATCACCATTTCAGGTCCTCCCCTCCAAAGAGGTATAATTCTTTATTTTAAAGGTTATAGCATTAAGGCGAGCACCGAGACAGGAATCAGCCAAAAAAAAAGCAATCCCGAAATCAAGGGGATTGCGAAGAGGGTATGGTTTAGAGTCGTTGTTCACCCTATTCTGTTGCAACCCATGTGCCAAAATTCGCTCCATGTAATTTCTTGAAATTGCAGAATATTGTTTAAAACCCCACGATGCCTCGCGCGATCAATTTTTTCGCACCCACTATCCGAACCCAAAAGGAGTGTGAAATCTTTTCGCACTACGCGTCGCCCCCGCGCGGTCTTACGGTCATACAGGTGAATCCTCGACAATTTTCTGCTATTATCCATTCGATCCTTGCGCAAGCATTCAAGCCACCCATGTGAAGGAGCAATCGTGGACTACGTCCCAATCGTCCTCGGAGCATCTCTACTTTTCTTTCAGGCGTATTTTTGGGGAATGCGAATCCTGGACGTTTTTCGCATGATGCTGATCGTGCCGGAAATCGATCCCGACCAAGAAGGGGACCTTCCTCGCGACGCGCCTCTCATCTCGGTCATCGTCCCTGCAAACAACGAACAGGACGGAATTCAAGAATGCCTGGAATCGGTGCTCAACCAGAACTATCCCCGCTTTGAAGTCATACTTGTGGACGACAGGTCGGAGGACCTCACCGCGTCCCGAGCGCGGTCATTGGCTCAAGGTCGCGACAATTTCTCCATCATCTCGGTGCGTGAGCTTCCTCCCGGCTGGACCGGCAAGTGTCACGCATGCACGGTGGGGGTCAAACGGGCTGCGGGTGAATGGCTCGCGTTCCTCGACGCAGACAGCCGACTGCATCCGAACGCTCTGGCCGCGTGCTATCGCGCCGCGGTGGAGCGGGGAGTGAGCATGGTCACAGTGAGTCCAGGCCTCGTCCTGAGGACTTTCTGGGAAAAGGCGCTCCAGCCCGTGTTTCTCGGAATGGCGTCGCTACTCTTCCCTCCCTCGCAAGTGAACGACCCGACCAGCGACGTCGCCGCGGCCAACGGAATGTTTTATCTCATTAGCCGTCGCGCGTACGAAGACATCGGCGGCCACGCGGCCGTGCGCAACCTCGCTGTGGAGGATATCGGGATCGGCAAGCGCGTGAAACCCCAAGGTCTGGGCCTCATGTTCGCCAACGGCCGGAAGATTCTACAAACACGCATGTATTCCCGGTTGACGGACATCCTGCAAGGTTGGACGCGCATTCTTGCCGCAGCAATGAACTACGAGATCGCCGGGGTGTGTAAGCAGTTCGCCATTCACTTCTCGATCAGCGCTCCGGCGCTCGTGGCAGGGATCTATCTGTACTTCCCGGCGCTCTCCGTGCTCGGACCGAAAGTGTGGGCAGCTCCTCTTGCGGTCATCACCCTGGAATTATTGATCCTCTTGATGTTCTTCTGTCCTTTGCTCGGGACGCCGAGACGGTACGCGTTGCTCATACCTCTCGGAAACCTTGCGTTGGTGGTTGTGTTGGCGGTAATTGTCAAGAAAATACTGCTGCGCGAGGCGCTTCAGTGGCGGGGTACCACGTACCATGCCACGCTGTACCAGCCGAAATTGCTCGACCCCGCGGCCTCTCAGGCGAGCAACGCGACGGTTACGGACATTCCCCGCAGGTGATGACTTTTTCGAAAAGAGGGGTCTGATATGAATGCGCAATCAAATAGGCGACAATCTCGGATAAGTCCTGATGGGACAGGCAAGACGCCTGTCCCACCAAGACAAGGATGTCACTTGCTTTATAGCAGTTGCCAAAAGTTCTGACCGAATCGCAGGTCTTTTGGTGGGTGTCGGGAGGTTCCGTGAACGAAGATTCGACGGCCTTGCGTCGCTCGAAGCGAACAGGTCCTCCCGACACCCTGGAGAAATCAATCGGAAATTATTGTCCCCTTCGGGGAATGGGAGAAAAACCCTCGCCTTCAGGCGAAGACTTCAGTAGGCCCGCAGGGCCGGAGACGGGACAGTCTCGATCCAGCTCGAAGGCTCGGTGTGGTCGCCTAAACGCTGTCGGGG
>JAIWNO010000271.1 GCA_020216785.1 Desulfomonile sp. | reverse complement strand
CGATACCCTTGGACATTCTGTCCGCGTTGGCGACCACTTTTTCGCTTTCCACGTCGGCGGCTTTGCGAAGCTCTTCGCGCATGCGAGCGAGTTCCTTTTCCATGCCGGCGATTTTGGCCTCGTATTCCTTGATGGTCTGTTCGGCCTTCAGCCGCATTTCCTGGGCTTCAGCGATATCGCGCTTAATCCCCGCTGTCCTTTCGGAAAAGAATGTGGCGAGGGGCTTTTTCAGCAAGTAGACAAGGAGAACAACCAAAGCCAGAGTGTTGATGACCCTCCAGACCAGCTTGGCGATGGTCCAGGGACCTGCTTCTTCACCGCCCGAGGCGGCCAACGCCGTGCTCGCACATACACACAGGAGCACAACCACCACAAACCAGAAAAACCTGCGCACCGTCATCAGACTGACCTCCCCAGGATTCTTTCAGCCATTGTTGCGGCAAGGGGGGTCATCTGCGCATCAAGAGCCGCCCGCACTTCCGAGGCCTGAACCTGAATCGTGCTCTTAGTCTCGTCAATGATCTTCGCAGCCTCGGCGCGGGCTTTGTCAAGAATCTCAGCTTCCTTGCCTTTCGCTTGGGCTATTAGAGCAGCTTTTTCTTCCGCAGCGGTTTGTCTCGCTCTGGCAAGCTCCTCCTGATGCCGTCTTTCCTGTTCTTCCACCCGCCGAGCCATCGCCTCAGCCTCGTCCCGATCTCGCTTGATCGCGGCTTCACGTTCCCTGATTTTTGCTAAGATCGGCTTATAGAGGACAGCGTTAAGAATGACGAGCAAAAGGAGGAAATTGACCAACTGGATAAGCAACGTGATGTTGACTTGGATCACTGCCGTAATCTCCTCGAACCACGAATTTCGTTTTGCGGTGCCGGTCCCCAGCTTACCCGTACCGCCTACCGGTCCACGACAACCAGTTTTACTGATAAGGATGCGAAATGAGAGAACAAGCCAAGAATGACTCGTGATGCTACCACCACGTGTCCAAGGTGTCAAGATCTTTTTGGATAAGGGATGATCTTGTGAATACGGTGCATTACCGGCTATGTTTGTGGAGTGAGCCTTCTTCCCGTTTTCCCTCGTCCAGACCTTCTCCCTCTTCATATTCAAGAGGCCATGCCTGGGCGGAAATTCCTTCTATGGCATCGACATCGGCCGTTTCCACCGATTCGTCCGCAAGAACCGGAACCTCGTCCCGAACGGACGACATACTGCATGTCCCCTCGAACAGAACGCCCTCCTCGATCACCAAGGCCGGAGTCCGAATGTTCCCGTACACCTTCGCCGGTGGGTATAGCTCGATTTTTTCCGTCGCGGTCAAATCTCCGCGGACCTCACCGGAAATCTTGAGAACAGCCGAATGAATCCGCGCGGTGACGACCGATTCACTTCCCACAACGAGGGTCCCCCGGCTGATAATCTCGCCGTCGAACACTCCGTCCAGGTGCACCACGCCCGAAAAACACAGCTTACCCGTGAACTCGGTTTGACTCCCGAGGAACCCCGTGACCGCGTCGCTTCTGCTTTTCCTGAATCGAGATCCGAGCATATCTCCTCCACGCACCCACGGGCGGATTCCAGGCAGATCTCCGATCTGCGTCGGTGCGTTCGCACCTTTAACACACCCATGAGGGAGGTTCAAGGATTAATTGCGGGATGTTAGTACGAAAACCTTCTCATGCTGACATTGGCCAAGACCGCTACTGCCATGAAGGACATCAGGAGCGACGAACCGCCGTAGCTCATAAAATTAAGCGGAACTCCCACCACCGGAACCAGCCCTGTGACCATTCCCACGTTGATTGTCACGTGCCAGAAAAAGAGCGCTGTGCACCCGAATGCGGCAAGCACTCCAAAGGTATCTCTTGCATGTGCGGTTATCGAAAGCCCCCGCATGAACAACGCCCCGAAAAGGACAAGTATCGCCAGAGATCCCGCGAACCCCCATTCTTCCGCCAGCACCGAGAATATGAAGTCCGTGTGCTTCACCGGGAGGAACATGAGCTGGTTCTGGGTTCCCTCAAGGAATCCTTTCCCAAACGCGCCCCCCGATCCAATGGCAATTTGGGATTGAAGTATATGGTATCCTGCTCCCAGCGGGTCGTTCCACGGATCGAGGAAAGTCAGAAGGCGTTTTTTCTGATAATCCAGAAGGAGACGGTCTCCCACGACAAGCACCACCGGCAGAGCGGCCGCTATGACGCCCGCAATCCACAACAAAGCTTTCCGGCTTATCCCCGCGAATACCATCATCGACACTGCGACGAGAGCGATCACGCCTGCGGTTCCTAGATCAGGCTGAATTGCCGTGAGGAATACCGGTCCTGCGGTGAGTCCCAGGGGTATGAGCAGCTTTTCCACCTCCGAACCCACCCTTTCGCTCCGGGTGTTATAGTACTTGGCCAAGACGAGCACCACTCCGAGTTTGGCGAATTCGGATGGCTGAAACCTCATGAAACCGATTTCGATCCATCTCTGGGATCCGCCCGCCACCTTGCCTAATGCCCACGCGACCAGGAGAGTAGCCACTATCCCCGCATAGAGCCAGATCGCCCAGCGTTCCAGGAGGCGGTAGTCCACCAGCAACACACAGGCCAGCAACACCACACCCAAGCTACACCAAGTTAACTGCTTCACCACAAACGTCCGGCCGGCCGGCCCAAGCGCCGCGGTCGCACTGAAGATCAGCGCCATTCCTACCCCCGTCAGCAGCAGGCTGATAAGAATCATGGGCCACTCAAATCTGTCCATGGCAAGCAGCTTCAGTCTTTCTCGTGCGCCTCTCATGCCGCGTCCTGAACTAATCGATGAGATTTTCCTCGCCAGTCCCTACAGGATCGATTCATGAGCACCTTGCGCCCAAACCACCGGGCAAGCAGCAGTGTTGGCCGGCACGATACGCTTCCCTTGGGCGGGTCTGAGACCTGCCCAGGCCGGAAATTGTCGCTGACGACAACGGAATCGTATTGTTGAACCTGGCTATTAGTACGATGGTTGACCTCCATGGTTATTCATCCTTGTTTTTATCTCCAGGGTCCGGCACGCCGTAGTACTTACAAATCACCTTCCGAGCGATGGGCGCGGCCACCTGCCCCCCTCCGCCACCATGTTCCACAACTACGGCGACCGCAATCTTCTTAGGCATGTGGTCCACATACGCCACAAAGATTGCGTGGGTTCGCTCGTGGTAAGGCGCCTGAGACTCCCCGACCACCCGCTGCTTTTGGCGGACGACCTGGGAGGTGCCGGTTTTTCCGGCCACCTTAAGGCCGGGGATTTGACATTTCTTGCCGGTCCCCATACGCTCGGTGACAACTCCGCTCATCGCAGCGCGCAGGAACGCGAGGCTCTTCTCATCTAAGGGCAAGGTCCACCGCTCTACTGTCGCATGTTCGAAAATTATCTTTCCATCATGGCCGCGGATTTGCTTCACAATGGTCGGCTTGAGCACACGGCCTCCGTTGGCGACAGCAGCAGTCATCACCGCAAGCTGTACCGGCGTACATACGAGATACCCCTGTCCGATTGCCATGTTGATGGTCTCTCCATCCTTCCATGGCTCACCATAGGTTCGGAGTTTCCAAGGGGAGGTAGGAATCAGCCCCGGCAATTCTTGGGGTAGTCCAAGGCCGGTGGGTTTCCCCATCCCAAAAAGCGAGGCGTACTTAGCGATGCGATCAGGTCCAAGTTTGAGTCCAAGCTCGTAGAAATACACATCACACGACTCGACGATGGCACGATGAAGCGCAACCCTTCCATGCCCATAATGATTCCAGCACCGAAAACGCTGGCCGCGAAGCTCAAGCTCTCCTTTGCAAGTAAACGTGTGGTCCGGTTTAATCACTCCCTCAGCCAAGGCAGCGGCTGCAGTGACGATTTTGAATGTGCTGGCGGGCGAATAGAGTCCTCGGACGGCACGGTTTTCCAACGGGTGGAGGGGATCGGTGCTCAGTTCCTTCCATTCACATTCGCTGACACTCGGCGAAAAGAGGTTCGGATCGAAGCCGGGCGTGCTCACCATTGCGAGAATCTCGCCCGTGTCACAGTCCAGTGCAACCACGGAGCCCGCCCGATGGACAAAGATCTCCTCCACGAAGCGTTGGAGTTCCGCATCTGCCGTAAGTACGATATCCGCGCCCTGCTCAGGCATTTTTACGGCCAAGGTGCCCAACTGCCTGCCCTTGGCGTCGATCTCGATTCGTTCCCACCCTTCCACCCCTTTAAGATAAGGTTCGTATTCCTTCTCTATTCCGGTCTTGCCCACCAGATCGCCGGAGCGGTAGCCGGTTTCCGCCCCTTTGACCAATTCGGGTCGCGAAATCTGCCCGATAGTGCCGATAACATGGCAAAGCGTGGACCCGTACGGGTAGAGCCGGCGAGGCTTGGTTTCCAGTACCACGCCTCGTAAGTCAGCCATTCTGGTCCTGATGAGCGATATCTGTTCCAGGCTGAGGTTTCGCTTGAGTGGATACATGAGGTATCGAGGAATCGACGCGCTCCGCTCGATCGCGTGGCGCAGCCGTTCCGGGGGCATCCCGAGAGTGGCCGAGCAGGCTTCCACGAGTTCCCGCGGGTTTTCCAGTTCCCCCCGAATGATCGAGAGTGTGAAGCTTGGGCTGTTGTCGGCGAGAACACGTCCGTTTCGATCGAGGATCCGACCGCGTGACGGCGGGTGCCGCAGCGTCTGAACCCGGTTCGTGAGGGACATCGCAGCGTACGACTCGCCTTGGACGAGCTGGAGATACCACAGCCGCGCAGCCAGCAGTGCCAGCACAGCGATCATGATCGCCGCCGCCAATCTAATCCGAGGCAGAAGGCTTTCATTTGCATCATTGTTTGGGAACAAAGCGATGCAGGTCCTCCTTGCTCTCGTTTTGCTTCAGGCGTAATCCGTCGGCCGTGACACCGGACGCCGCTCACCCATCAGCTTCGAAAAACCGAGCCGCGCCCAATCAATACAGGGGAAGACAACGAGCGCAGCGCCGGTGGTAATAAGTGCTTTGGCAATTATCCATCCGGTCACGTGCCAGCCGAACCCTATTGGTCCCCGAAGCAATCGAGCGAGAAGAATTGCGACTCCCGTCCACAGGGCCGCGACCAGCACCAGTATGGTGCGACCGGTACGTCCTTCGATTCGGACAACACCCCCCAAATATCCGCACGCCACGCACACCAGCGCGTATATCAAGCCAAAAAGGCCTAGCGGCGAGCCTGACAGCGTGTCCACGCCCACTCCGGCTACGAACGCGAAAGCCGCTCCCATGGCGAACGGCAACCGGAGCCCCGCCCAGACTATGAGCACCAGCATGAGGTCGGGCTTATAAGCGGAAGACACCAGGAAAGCCATAGAAGTGGTCTGCAACCCGAGCGTAACCATTCCGGCGAGACTGATGAAAATAAGGTCTATCACCGCTTCCCCTCAAGTCCGGGCTGAATGTCGTACCCGCCACGCTTACCGAGAACCACAAGCACCTCTTCGATTTCGGAAAGGTTCACAGCGGGAGTCACCAAAGCCTCCAGAAACAGTCCCTGCGCGTCCCTGCGAACCTGTTTTACCGTTCCCACAGGGAGTCCCTTCGGGAACACGCCGTCCAGGCCTGAAGTGACAACCTCGTCGCCGGCCTTCACCTGTGATCGGAGGTCCATGTACCGCAGGATGCATTCCTTGTCCAGATATCCGCTGAGGACGCCACGATCACGCGTGCGTGCCACTCTGCAGTCGATCGCAACGCCGGGGTCCGTTACCAGCAGCACTTTTGAGATTGAAGGGGTGGTACCGGCCACGCGTCCAACAACTCCTTCCGCAACGGTGGCCGCCATGCCGGGAGCGATCCCGTCCTCCGATCCTCTGTTGATGAAATAAACCTTGTACCAGCCGATTGCGTCCTCCCCGATCACTTGTGCCAACAGAGACGGGAATTCGTACTGGGCTTTAAGGTTAAGGAATTTCTTCAACCGTCGGTTTTCGCGTTCGTATCCGAGAAGCACTGAACGCTCCTGCCGAAGTCGCTTAGTCTCCTCCTTGAGCCTGCGGTTCTCTTCCCGCACCCCGACAAGCGCAACATAATCCCGCCACACGCCCGTCACTCGAGAGCGGATCGCAGTCACAGACTGCTGGAAAGGCCGCAATACAGCGTGGAGGAGGCCCTCAACGGGACCTGCCTGCCGATCTTCCGATGACGAGAAAATCAACAGAAGCCCTCCTCCCACGAGGAGCAAGATGACAGCGATGTCACGGATGGACCTTGGCATGTAGGCAAATACGCGGCGCGGGCCGGCAACAGTCGAGGCTCAAGCGCAGTCTATCTTATGAGGACCTGCTGCAGGACGTCAAAGTTCTCGAACACTTTGCCGGAACCAACCACCACCGTGGAGAGCGGATCGTCTGCAAGCACCACGGGCAGGCCCGTTTCCCGGCGTATGAACTCGTCGAGATTACGGAGCAACGATCCGCCTCCGGTAAGCACGATACCGTTGTCCACAATGTCCGCGGCCAACTCGGGCGGAGTTTGTTCGAGCGCGACTTTGATGGTTTCGAGAATCTCCTGGATCGGCTCTGCAATAGCTTCCGCTACCTCGCCGGACCGGAGCGCGATGATCTTGGGGACCCCGGCTATGAGGTCTCGGCCTTTCACCTCGAGGATGCGCTCGTCCCGTTCAGGAAACGCGCTCCCGATGGCCATTTTGACCATCTCCGCGGTGCGCTCGCCGATGAGGAGGCTGTATTTTTGCTTAAGATACCGGATGATCGCCACGTCGATCTTGTCGCCCGCCACTCTCAGCGATTTGGCGTACACAATGTCGGACATGGAGATGACTGCAACCTCGGTGGTGCCGCCGCCAATATCAACGATCATGGAACTGCGCGGTTCGGTGATCGGTAGATTTGCGCCGACCGCCGCGGCAATGGGTTCCGCTATGAGATAAACCTCTCGAGCGCCCGCGCTCTTCGCCGCATCACGGACGGCGCGCATCTCGACCTGAGTAATACCTGACGGAACGCAGATAATGATTCGGGGTTTTACCAGGAACCGACGGCGATGGATCTTGATGATGAAGTGCTTGAGCATGAGCTCCGTTACTTCGAAATCCGCAATGACTCCGTCTTTCATGGGGCGGATTGCTTCAATATTATCGGGAGTGCGCCCGAGCATCTTCTTCGCGTCCGTCCCCACCGCCACGACTCTCGGCCCTCGGCGAAGGTTCTTTTTGACCGCCACCACAGAGGGCTCGGACAGGAGCACACCTCTTCCGCGCACATACACCAGGGTGTTGGCGGTACCGAGATCGATAGCCATGTCGTTGGACAGTGCCCCTGTCAGTGAATCATAAAACATCTGGTCTCGTTCCCGGAAAATCGGATCCAGCCGCACAATGCGCTGTAGGCCCGGACTACCCGCTCCGCTGGTGTGTGCCCGTCCGGTACTCTGTCGAGCGTGCGTCGCTGAAGGTCATGGCCCGTATGAGCGGCCCATCCCGTACCAACTTGATCGGTCAAGTCTCAGGCCACGCTAGCATGAGCCCGCGGCATGTTCAAGAGCTCAATGCAGCGGCCGATGTGGAATGCCCAGTCATTTTGCGCCGTAATACCGTCGTTGACAAGTGGTCTGGGAATTCTTAACATTCCCTGCGCATCTCACCGGTAGGAATCGGAAAGGAGACGGTCGTGCTAGATCTGATGCGAAAACATGCCAAGTCCTGGCTTATCAAGGTCGCACTGGGCGGCATCATCATCGTGTTTATCTTCTGGTACGGCTGGTCCGGGCCGGGCGAAGAGCGCAAGGACTTCGCCGCGCAGATCAACGATACCGTCATTACAAGGAATTTCTTCGATGACATCTACCGCAGCGAGATGGAAAAGATAAAACTCCGCTTCAGAGGCCCGATGCCCGAAGGCTTCCTCGAAAGGCTCAATCTGAAAAAACGCGTGTACGAGATGCTCGTGAATCAGGCGCTCCTCGTGCAGGAAGGCGAAAAGCTCGGATTGGTCTCTACCGAGCAGGATCTGATCAATGACCTTCGAGCCACACCTCTGTTCCAGCGCAACGGCGCATTCGACGACTTTCTCTACCGTGAGTATTTGAGGCAGGTCCGGCTGACTCCGCCGATTTATGAACATTACCGCAAACAGCAACTTTTGGAGGCCCAGGTAGTGGGGCTGCTTACCGACGGCGTAAAAACCGACCCGAGCGAAATCAAGCGGCTCTGGCACTTCCAAAACGACAAGCTCAGCCTGTCCATGCTCACCATTAAAGCCGAGCAGCCGTCCGGACCACCCGATCCTACGGCTTTGGCAGCCTTTTTCAAGGAAAACCGCCAAAAATATGAAATCCCGGAGTCGGTGGACGTGGAATACGTGGTCTTTTCCTGGCGAGATCTTCTCAAAGGTTTGACCGTGTCCGACGAAGAAGCCCGGTCCTACTACGACAGCCATCCCAAGGAATTCACGGTCCCGGAAAAGATTCACGTACGGCACATCCTGCGCAAAGTGCCCGTCGGCGCGGACAAGGAAGCTGTCGAGGCGGTACTCAAGAAGATGGAAGAGATCGCCCAGCGCATCAAAGGGGGCGAGGCATTCGAGGCCGTCGCAAAGACGGAGTCCGAAGACGCTGCCACTGCTGAAAAGGGCGGCGACCTTGGGCTTTTGTCGCGAGGAGCAATGGATCTCGAACTGGAGAACGAAGCATTCAAATTGGACCCTGGAGAGCTATCGGCGCCGATCAAGACAGACCAGGGCTACCACTTGATCCGTGTCGAAGAGACCCAACCTGAGCAGGTCACACCCTTCGAGCAGGTGAAGAATGATATCGTGACGAAACTTCTCGAAGATAAGGCCCGCAAGAGGATCGCCGACGACGCGGATGCTTTCTATGAAAAGGCTTACCGGACCGAAGACCTCCAGAATCCGGCAAAGGAATTCGGCTTCACAGTCAAGACGGCTCGAGGCATTACGCGGGCCGGCGGCATTCCGGATGCCGGCAAGAGCAAAGATATTATGGAGGAAGTCTTTAAACTCAAGACCGACGAGTTGTCTCGCCTCATCCGGGAGGGTGAAAACTACATTGCGGTGAAGTTGGTCAACAAGACACCGGAACGCCTTCCCGAACTCGACGAGGTACGGGCGGCCGTCGAGCAGGATTTCAGGGAAAAACTCGGGCGCGACGCTGCGGAAAAGAAGGCTCGCGACATCATCGAGGCGCTTCGAAAAGAAGGAGCCAATCCGGAACAGGTCGCGTCGCAATTCGGAATCACCTGGGAGACGCTTGACCCTGTCTCCCGCACAACAGCGCTGGTACCGCAGCTGGGAAACGAGCCACAAGTTCAGGAAATGCTTACCACGGTGTCGACCGCGACGCCGATCTTTGCCACCCCTATTTCTATTACACCCGGATATGCCGTGGTCAGGCTTACCGGCGTGACTCCGGCGGACGACAAGCTTTTCGAGCAGCAAGCGCGGGAGTTCCAGCAGGGGATTGTTGAATGGCGACGGGAGGAATTCCTCACTGGGTGGTTGCGTGTATTTCGCGAGGGATCCAAAGTGGTCGTCAACGAGAGGCTGCTTCAGGGATCGTAGCAAGTGCAGGACTTGCGGCGACTATTGGATGCTCCCATACCACGAGATAAGTGAAGCGGTTGCCCCGAGAAATCGAAAATATGGATAACCGAAATCGCCCAAAAGTGCTTGACACGGTTTAGCCTCGTTGGTAAATTTGAACTGAACGGGTTATTACGAGCGGGCATAGCTCAGCTGGTAGAGTGCAAGCTTCCCAAGCTTGATGTCGCGGGTTCGAACCCCGTTGCCCGCTCCAGAGAGTGGTGAAGGCCACCCGGGTTTTAGCCCGGGTTTTTTATTAAAGACATGAGCGTCCTTCACGGGGCCGGCTCCCGAACCCGCGACACGAGCAAAACGCATGGGCGAAGCCGCCCGAGACGATCCAGGATGAACAAAGACCGAATTTCTTTTCTCCGCTCGCTGATCGAACCGATACTGGAACCTGAGGACATCGAACTGATCGATCTCGAATTCAAACTGGAGCGAGGCGCCTGGGTGCTTCGACTCTATATCGACACTCCTGGAGGAATCACTCTGAAGCACTGCGAACTCGTCAGTCGTCAAGTCGGCGCGATGCTCGATATGGAAGACCCGGTGGAGCACTCCTATACGTTGGAGGTGTCGTCGCCGGGCATCAACCGCGTGCTGAGGAGAGAGAAGGACTTCGTCAATTATGCGGGCTCGCAGGTCAAGGTGAAGACGAGACGCAAACTCGGCGGGAAACGCAATTTCCGCGGAATACTTATGGGAATGGAAGACAATATGATCGTCCTCGACATCGACGGCAAACGGGTGGAAATATCCCCGGAAGATCTCGAACACGCGCGGCTGGACCTTCCGGAGTCAGAATTGTTCCGTCGAGATCTCCAGAAACGATCAGCGGGAACGGGGGACTGAAATGGGAATCAATCTAAACCGGATGATCGATCAGGTCGCAAAAGAGAAGGGCATTGCGAGGGACACCCTGGTGGAGGCTCTGGAAGCGGCCCTCGTCTCCGCGGCGCGCAAGAAATTCGGCGGCAAGGTCGAGCTGGAAGCACAGTACAGCGACGAAACCGGAGAGGTGGAAGTCTTTCTTTTCAAAGACGTGGTCGAGGACGTCATGGATCCCACAACAGAGATCGACCTGGAAACCGCGCGACGTGAGCTTGACCCAGAGGCGGAAATCGGCGACCAGCTCGGCGTAAAAATGGATACCGAAACCTTCGGGCGTATCGCCGCTCAAACGGCCAAGCAGGTGATCATCCAAAAGGTCAAGGACGCGGAGCGTGAGAATATTTATACCGAATATAAAGACCGTAAGGGCGACGTAGTTACGGGTATCGTGCAACGCTTCGAGAAGCGGAACATCGTCGTCAACCTTGGTCGGGCTGAAGCAGTTCTTCCTTTCACCGAACAAATCCCGCGTGAAAGCTACCGCCAGGGCGAACGCATCCGAGCCGTCATTCTCGATGTGCGCCGCACCCAGAAAGATCCGCAAATTGTTCTCTCCCGTTCGAGCCCCCTCTTCTTGGTGAAACTCTTTGAGCAGGAAGTGCCTGAGATCGCCGAGGGAATCGTCCGCATCATGTGCGCGGCCCGGGAGCCCGGCCAGCGAGCCAAGATCGGAGTGCGCTCGACCGACGCGGACGTGGATCCGGTCGGCGCATGTGTTGGCATGAAGGGTTCACGTGTCCAAGCCGTGGTTCAGGAACTGCGCGGCGAGAAGATCGATATTATTCCTTGGAGCGACGACAGGGCCATTTTCGTGTGCAACGCTCTCCAGCCTGCGGAGATATCCAAAGTAATTATCGACCAGGACGCCAATACCATGGAAGTGATTGTGGCCGACGATCAGCTCTCTCTCGCAATCGGCAAGAGGGGCCAAAACGTCAGATTGGCGGCCAAGCTCACTGGGTGGAGAATAGACGTTCGCAGCGAATCCAAGGAAGAAAAGATCACCGGAGAATCCTTCGAGCGACTTATGGCGATTGAAGGCATGGACGAAGACACCGCCACGATGCTTTTCGACAACGGATACAGGACGCCCGAAGACATCGCACGGGCCACACTGGCCGAGCTTACCAGCTTCATGGGCATCACCGAGGAAAAGGGTCTCACGCTCATACACGGGGCCTTCCGATACTTGGCAAACCCGCCGGAAAAAGAAGCAAAAGAGCCTGAGGAAGGCGAAGAAGATACCGAACAGGAAATGGCCGATGAGGTTGAGGAAGAGTTCGCGGCAGGCGCGGAAGATCTCCCTCAACTCCACGCTACCGGCGGGGATGCATATCCGGATGAGGATGACGATTTCCAAGGCGATCGTCGCTCGGCTGGGGAAGAGACCGGGGACGGCAGGCCTACGGCATGAAAAGAGGCCATATACCGATACGTCAATGCATCGGATGCAGGACGCGACGTCCAAAGGACGAACTGTTGCGCATCGTCGCGCTTGATGACAACATTACTATATGTGGCCGTAAACAAGCCGCTGAAGGTCGCGGCTGTTACGTCTGCCCCAAAGAGGGCTGCGTGGAGCTTGCACTTAAGAAGGGACGTTTTTCTCGGGCGCTCCGCCGCAACATCAATGCTCTTCCTTCAAAGGACGAGCTACTCTCCAGGGCTGGAATAAGAGGGGTGACTGGATGACCTTGCTCACCGTAGATGAGCTAGCACGGGACTTGAGAGTCCGCAAAGAAGATCTGCTCAGGGAACTTGTCACACTGGGCTATGACGTGGACGGTCCCGAAAGCCGGCTGGAAATGGAGGACCCCGCTGCGCTCCGGGCGGAACTCGGGTCGATCCTACCCCAACGGGAGGTGATCGAAAAGCGAATCCGCCCCACGGTGATTCGCCGTAGAGTGAAGCGAGAATCCGCCGAAGCGCAAATGGAAGCAGCTGCTCTTCCGCACGAGGAAGAGCATGCGCCGGTACCTCCTCCTTCGCCTGAACTCGCACTTGAGCCGGAACCCCCGACCGCAGTTGCGCCGCAGCAGCTGCAGCCCAAAGCACCTGAACCCCCGAAAAAGCCGGTCAAGAAAGTCAAGAAAATTCAGCCCGCCCGTATTATTGAACGCCCGGCACGACCCGTTGCACCTGCACCGGCAGAACGCCCGGCCGCCAGAGTGGAAGTAAAAGAGGCTCACGTTGTGGAGCCTCGTCGTCCCGCAGTTGAGGAGGTCCCGGCTGCTCCCGCGCCTGGCCCGCCTAAAGAGCCGGCGCCAACGCCTCAGGCAGCTGTTGAAGCCGTCATGGAAGCCCCTGTGGAGGTGGCCCAGCCCGCAATGCCGATTGAGCACCCCGTCTCGGCCAAGGAATCCCAAATCCTCGGGGAACGCAAGGTCGAAGACGAAAGGGGCCTGAAACGAAAAAAGAAAAAAGAGCGGCGAATGCAGCCGGCGCAAATCATCGGGCGGGTCGAATTGAAAAAAGAACCGCCGGCGAAGCCGGCGCCTGCGCCCGTAGCGGTCGTATCCCCGCCGTCTGAGCCGGCACCGGCACCGGTCTCGCGGCGAGTTGAATTCGAAAGACCGCCTCTCCCCAGCCGCCAAGTTCCTGTCGCTCCCGAACCAGCCGTAGGAGAAGGACGACGCCAAAAGAAACGGAAGGATAAGCGCGGACGAGATCTGGCCGACGATTTCCGGCTCGAGGAACGCGCTCCGGATGTCCGTCGCCGCAAGGAAGTGCTTCTTCGAGACGACCTGTATGAGGAGGGACGCCGTTTCGGCAGACTCCGGGCTAAGGGACGCAAGGCGAAACCGCGCAAGACCGAGATCACTACACCCAAGGCTATCAAACGCCGTGTCAAGATCCCGAGCGCTGTCACGGTCGGGGACCTCGCCCACAAAATGAGCGTGAAAGCATCGGATGTTATTCGACATCTTATCACTCTTGGCGTCACGGCGACCATCAACGAAGGCATCGACTTCGACACCGCGAGTCTCGTGGCTGCAGAATTCGGATACGAGGCGGAATCGTCCGAGCAATCGGAAGTAGATCTTCTCCCCAAGGTGATCAAGGACACGGAACAAAACCTCAAGCCGCGGCCGCCCGTGGTAACGGTAATGGGGCACGTCGACCACGGCAAGACATCTCTGCTCGACTATATCCGCTCCACTCGGGTGACCGCCCAGGAAGCCGGCGGCATTACCCAACACATCGGCGCTTACAAAGTGAAGCTCGATAAGGGC
>JAIWNO010000270.1 GCA_020216785.1 Desulfomonile sp. | reverse complement strand
GAAATTGTCTTTCTGGACACGCCGGGGCACGAGGCATTCACCTCTATGCGAGCCCGCGGCGCGCAGGTTACCGACTTCGTGGTGCTTGTGGTTGCCGCTGACGACGGCGTAAAAGAGCAAACCAAGGAAGCCATTAACCACGCACGCGCGGCGCACGTGCCCATCGTTGTTGCAGTGAACAAGATCGACAAGCCCGAAGCGGATACCGATCGCGTACGTCGAGAACTGAGCACAATGGAACTCATACCCGAAGCATGGGGCGGTGATACCCTCTTCGCATACGTGAGCGCCAAGACCGGCGAAGGGATCGAGGAGTTTCTCGAGGCGATTCTGCTCCAAGCCGAGATGATGGAATTGCGCGCCAACCCCGACAAAACGGGATCCGGCACAATCATCGAAGCGCGTCTCGACAAGGGCAAGGGACCAGTCGCTACTGTACTCGTCAGAGAAGGCACACTCAAACTTGGTGATCCGTTCGTGGCGGGGGTGCACTATGGCAAGGTGCGCGCAATGCTCGACCACGAAGGACGGAATGTAACAGAGGCTCGGCCCGCTACCCCCGTGGAAGTTCACGGTTTTTCCGGGGTTCCCGAAGCAGGTGAGGATTTCGTCGTTGTGGACGAGGATCGCATCGCCCGACAGATCGGCGAGCAACGCTACCAGAAACAGCGCCAGCGCGAAATCGGGGCGCCCGGTCCTGTGTCGATGGAAGAGTTGCTTGCTCGTATGCAGGAACGCGAGACCAAAGATCTCAATCTCATTCTCAAAGCCGATGTTCAAGGATCTGTGGAGGCCCTTAAGGAAGCCGTGCTCGGCTTGTCCACCGCAGACGTTCACGTTAAGGTCATCCACGAGGGCGTGGGAGCGGTAACCGAGTCGGACGTAATGCTCGCCAGCGCGTCGAACGCCTTGATCGTTGGTTTCAACGTTCGGCCCAGCCCCAAAGCTTCACAGCTCGCTGAAGAGCGTCATGTGGACGTGCGCCTGTACAGCGTGATCTACGAGGTGCTCGAGGACGTGCAAAAAGCTACTGCGAACCTCCTGACTCCTGTCGAGAAAGAGACAGTGCAGGGACGAGCGGAAGTCCGGGTGCTGTTCAACGTTCCAAGAGTCGGGACCGTCGCCGGCTGCCTCGTCGTTTCCGGCAAGGTTACGCGGTCGGCTCCTGTAAGGCTTTTGCGAGACAACGTGCTCGTTTGGGACGGCAGAATCACCTCCATGAAACGCTACAAAGACGACATCAAGGAAGCACTTGAGGGCTACGAGTGTGGCATTGCCCTGGAGAATTATAAGGACGTCAAGATTGGGGACATCATCGAATCTTATATCGTCGAGTTGGAGGCCCCGAAAGTGGCATAACCCGGCGACCGAGCTTTCAAGCGATGCAGGGACCGATTGCCGCGCCCGCAATAGTGCCTCGACGATGTGCCCACTGATGGGGACCATGTGGCGGGGTGGCTGGAGGGGTAGATGGTAGTGGGTGTCGGCATAGTCGACCTCATGATTCACAGTTCCGGCTCGCTCAAGTCCAAGCGGCATGTGGTCAAAAGTATTCTTGGAAGGGTACGGGCGAAATTCGACCTCTCCATCGCGGAGGTCGACGACCACGACAAGTGGCAGAAATGCAGGCTCGGCTTTGCCGTGGTCAGCAACGACGGCACCCATGCACACCAGATGCTTGAATCCATCATAAATTACGTTGAAAATCTGAGCTTAGCAGAAGTGGTGGACTCCAACATCGAAATTGTCCACTATTGATCGGCGCTGAAAACAGCCCTGGTGAACACCTTATGAGCCGATACAGAAAAGACCGCGTAGCGGGACTGATCCGCGAAGCAGTCTCCGACATTATCCGTTTGAAGATCAAGGATCCTCGCGTCTCGGGCGTCACAATTACTGAAGTGCGCATGACGCCTGACCTGAAATCGGCGCGTGTCTACTTCTCGAGCATGAGCGACGGAATGGGAGACCTCCACAAGAAGGGCCTCGAAGCAGCAACCGGATTCATTCGCCACCAGCTCGGTTTGGAGCTTGACCTGCGTTACATACCATCTCTCGCCTTTGTGTACGATACTTCCTTCGACAACTTCGACCGGATCAACCGTATACTCCAGAGCTTGGAGCTGACCGAGAACACCGATGATTCAACAAATCGCACAGATACTCCGCAGCGAGGATCGCTTTCTCGTAGTGACCCACCTGAATCCTGATGGAGACGCTGTAGGGTCGCAACTTGGTATGTTCCTGGCCCTTGCGGAAATGGACAAAACCGTCTGGGCCTTGGCGTCCGAACGTCCGCCGGAGACGTACGATTTCCTCGGTGCAGGCCGTCTCGTGATCACCGACCCGGCCGAAATCCACGGCAAGCCGAGCTGGATTATCGCGACCGACTCGGCGGAAGCCCATCGGATCTCGGGTGACATCAGCCGGTTTCGTACCGACGCGCGACTCATCAACATCGATCATCATATTTCCAATCCGCGATATGGAGATTTGAATCTGGTACAACCCGATGCCACGTCTTCCGCAGAACTCGTCCTTCGGGTACTCAAGGAGGCCGGTTATACGCCCTCGCAGGCCGTGGCGAAATGTCTGTTCACAGGTATACTGACCGACACCGGGTGCTTTCGGTTTGCCGGCGTCAACAGTGGGACGCTCCTGGTGGCAGCGGAGCTGCTCGACACCGGATTCGATCCATCTGAGGTGACCATCCCATTGTACGAGGAATACCCGCTGACGCGGGTTTACTTGGAACGGATCATGCTTGAGCGCATCGAGATCCACCTCGAAGGCCGGTTGGTCATGAGCACGCTGCTGAACCAGGATTTTGCCGCGCTCGACGCCAAGCTCTCTGAAACAGAGGACCTCGTGAACCGTCTGCGAGAGATCAGGGGCGTTGAGGTGGGAGTGCTCGTCACTGCCCTTCCTGACGGCATGACGAGGGTAAGCCTCCGGTCCAAAGGGCTTGTAAACGTCTCCGACATCGCTCGCTCCTTAGGCGGGGGTGGCCACCGCCGCGCAGCCGGTATTCGGACTGAGTTGCCGCCCGCCAAGGTGAAAGAAGAACTCGTTGCCGCAATCGGCCGTATTCTCGCCGACTCTCCTTCTGAAGCCACGTCATCTACCTACAATTGATTCTATAACTATATGTTAGTCTCAATTAATCATATCGAGCGTTGACATGATTGCTATCATTTCGGTATAATTACTTTAAGTTCTGACGTATGCTTCGAGAAGAAAGGCAGGCGTCCCATGACCCGCACGAATCTCATTCTCCTCATTGCTGGAGCAGCGATGATATGTCTCCTAACCACCGGGCCCGGCCTCGCCGGTTCGCCGCCTCCTCAGACGCCCGCCACCATGTCGTGGATTCCTCACGGGTACGGCGGCAATATGCCGACCGAAAACACTTTTCATACGCGTGAGAAAACCATCTACGGGTTCCGCTCCGCCCCTTGCCACGCGGCAGCATGGTCCGAGCCGATGTGGGGATGGGATGTGAACGGATTCTATCGCGGTCCGCAGCAGCCCGAAATTGACCCGGTGATGTGCCAGCTTCCCATAGGGTTAATCTATCCCGAGCAAGGGCCGAACCTGCCGCCCCCATACAGCATGGGTGGCGGAATCCGTAAGTAGCGGTTCAGTAACACCGTTCGGAACACTACGTCCGGTGGACCAAATGAAAGCTGTGCGAAAATGCAAGGTTCGGGTGGTCGGGCGTGACCCGGACCTCCAATCCATACAAACCGGAATGATTTAGGGGGATGAAGCCTGAAAATACGACAGGGCCGGCTTCGTACGAATTGGCTTCATCGGGTTCCAGCCGGGTGAAACGGCGTACCTTGAAGTTGTCCCAAAGGTCGACGGGACCGTGGAGGACCTCGACCCGCAGTTCGAACGGATGATGACCCGCGGTATCTACCGTCACGAAGACTTCCACTTCCTTGCCCATGACGGCATTGTCTTCATTGCCCACTTCCACATTCGCGATTGAGATGCGAGGCCAGTCTTCCCTCATGCGCTTCTTCCACGCGACCATTTCCCTGAGCACCTGGAACTGGTTCTCTTTGAGCTGGGCGCTGTTCTGGGCCTGGGGAACGTAAAAGTTGTGAATGTAATCGGAAACCATTCGGTGGGAGTTGAAGATCGGACAGATACTTCCGATGGAGCGCTTCATCATTCTGATCCACTCCCTCGGCATGTCGTCCACCCCACGTTCGTAAAATAGGGGAGCGACACTTTCTTCAAGCAGGTCATAGAGCGCCAGACTCTCGATGATGTCCTGGCCGGCCGGGTCGGTGTACTCCTCACCCCAACCGATAGCCCACCCGTTATCACCAAGGTATCCTTCGTCCCACCAGCCGTCAAGAATACTCAGGTTCAACGCACCGTTTGCTGCCGCCTTCATGCCGGAGGTGCCGCAGGCTTCGAGAGGTCGTCTGGGTGTGTTGAGCCATACATCTGCGCCTTGGACCATGTACCGCGCAATATTGATGTCATAATCTTCCAGAAAAACGAGTCGGTTGCGAAAAGGCTCCGCTCCGGCCAGATCCACAATGGTTCTGATGAGGTCCTTCCCGAAGTTATCCGCTGGGTGCGCCTTGCCGGCAAAGATGAGTTGGACCGGTCGGTCGGCTCGATTAAGGATCCTCTCGAGGCGGTCAAGTTGTCGAAATAACAGTGTTGCCCGCTTGTACGTGGCGAATCGCCGTGCGAAGCAGATTGTGAGCGCTTCCGGATCGAGCACTTCGTGCGCGTGCGCTACAACCGGAGCAGAGGCCCCGCGGCGCTGGAGCTGTCTCGCAAGTCGTCTGCGAGCGAACTGAACCAGCCGGGTACGACATCGCTCGTGAGTGCGCCACAGTTCCGTATCGGGGACAGTCTGAATGCGGCGCCACACCTTTTCGTTGTCGGGGTCCTCGTTCCAGCCGGGACCAAGGTATCGATCGTACAGCGCGGCCATATCCCGCGATATGTACGATGGAATGTGTACTCCATTGGTAATAGGAGTAATTGGTATGTCTTCAATATCCGACTGCGGCCAGACCTCACGCCACATCGTCCTTGTAACGCGTGCATGGAGCCGGCTTACACCGTTGGCTCTCGCGCTGAGTCTCAGACCAAGAACGGGCATGCAAAAGCCCTCTGCCCGGTCCGCCGGGTTTTTGCGGCCAAGTCCCATCAAGGTCTCGAAATCCATTCCCAGGCGTTTCGCCAAGCCGCCAAAATATTTTTCCATCAAGCCGCGGTCGAAAACGTCGTTGCCCGCCGGCACAGGCGTATGAATCGTGAGAACGCTTTGGCTTGTGACCATCTCACGGGCTTCTTCCAGAGTCAGTCCTATCTCTTCCACGTACCGGCGGACGCGCTCCAAGAGAACAAATGCGGCATGGCCTTCGTTAAGGTGGTGCACCGCCGGTTCGATTCCGAGAGCCGCCAATGCCCGGCACCCTCCCATACCGAGAAGAATCTCCTGTCGAATGCGCATCTCCATGTCACCTCCGTAGAGACGAGCGGTGATGGCACGCAGCGCAGGGGGATTTTCCGGAATGTCGGTATCGAGGAGATAGAGCGGTACTCTGCCCACGCTTACTTTCAGGATCCGCGCCCAGAGGGTGTCGCCTGGAAGATCCACCGACACGCGTAGGGGCTGACCGGAATCGTCACTGAGTTTTTCAATCGGTAGCGTGTCCAATTCGAGCCGATTAAAGACTTCTTCCTGCCAGCCCGAAGGGGAAAGGCGTTGGGAAAAATACCCGTCTTGGTACATCAACCCCACGGCCACCAACGGGAGATTAAGGTCGCTTGCGGACTTGAGATGATCTCCCGCGAGAAGTCCAAGTCCGCCCGAGTAAATGGGGAGACATTCCGCTAGTCCGAACTCGAAAGAAAAATAAGCGGTGATGAAATCGACCGGGTTGGGCAAATTATAGTCATACGTCCGCTCCCGTTGCATATACGATCGAAGCCGCTGGCAGACCTTTTCCGCATGTGAGAGATATACGTCATCCTCAAGGATTTGGTTGAGTCTACTACGTGACAGACGGATGAGCACCTGTTGGGGGTTATGACTTGTATCTCGCCATAGGCGCTCGTCGAGATGGTCAAACAACTCCACAGCTTCCGTGTGCCATGAGAACCACAGGTTCGAGGCTATCTCGCGAAGGTTTTCCAGCCCTCCCTTCATGGGAGGAACAACCACGTATTTTCTCAAAATCATTCGCACCTCTTGCGTGACACAATCCGGAGGAGGAACGGCTTCCTCCATGGCCGACGCCTCTAAACGTATCTTACGAGAATTGTTGAGGTCAATAATAACATTGTGGGTTACGGATGATTTGTCCGGCTGAAAGAGTTGACTTCAGCAGCCGGGATGAGTAAGCATGTCAAAGTGCGCGAGGTGTACCGGTGGGCGTAGCCGACGGGACCCCTTCATGTGGCGCACGGATAATTCTCCGTGCGTCAATGCCCCGGCGTGACCGGGATGGAGAGTATGGATTCCGTCCGTCATGTCAATCAACTCCCCGGGGATTTGAGCACCGACCTTATCCCCCAACTATTGAGGAAGAGGAAAAGCTATGGCCAAATCCGAAGCGTTGAAAGACAAGCTGATCCTTGCGGTGGATGACGAAGAAGACGTGCTGGATATCATCGAGGAAGAACTCTCCGAGTCCGCGGATTGCACGCTGCACAAGGCCATGACCTTCGAACGCGCGCAACAGTACCTGATTTCGTATACGTACGACTTGGTGATTCTGGACATCATGGGGGTCCGCGGCTTTGACCTTCTGCAAATTGCTCACAACGCAGGTTTCCCCGTTGTGATGCTGACTGCTCACGCATTTACGCCCGAAGCGCTCAAGAAATCCATCGAGCTGGGCGCCAGAGCCTATCTGCCGAAAGAAAAGCTCGGCTCGCTCGTTCCTTTCCTGGAGGACGTGCTGAAACTGAGCTATACCTCGGCCTGGCAGAAAGCCCTCGACCAAGTGGTGAGCCTGTTCAACAAGAAATACGGTTCGGATTGGCGCAAAACCGAGGGCGAATTCTGGGATGAGTTCGAGAAGAAGTTGTCCATCGACGAAGGCGCCATCATTCGATAGGCATCGTTGCGTCAGCACTGAGCGGCATGTTGCGTGATCGAGCGTCAGGCGAGGCCACCTGTGAACGCCGAGTCTGACCTCCCTAACGCGTATTCCCGCCGCGCGTATGCCGCGCACCTGTCTCAGGAAACGAGGAGGAATCTTTTTATGGATGTGGTCATAGTTTCCGCCTGCCGCACCGCAATCGGTAGTTTCGGCGGCACCCTCCGTGATCTTCATGCCTCAAGGATCGCGAGTGCAGTCATGAAAGGTGCCATCGACCGCGCAGGCATTCCTTCGGATATCATCGATGACGTCCGCTTCGGCTGTTGCATGGGCCCCACCGACGCGATGAACGTTACGCGTATCGGCGCGCTCATGGCCGGTGTACCGGACACAGTCCCCGCCGTGACTATTAATAGAGTCTGCATTTCCGGAATGGAGGCCACTCTGTCAGGCGCAGCAATGATAAAAGCCGGCGCTGCAGACATCATCCTTGCCGGCGGCGTGGAACATATGTCCGGCGTCCCATACACTATCGAAAAGGCGCGTTGGGGCGCTCGCATGGGACACGACTCCATCACCGACGCTCTGACTACCGGACTTCACTGCGGCTCCCACGTGCTTCCATACCCCGAAGACGGGCCCATCGCGGACTTCCGTGGAAAACCTTACATCATGGGTCATACCGCGGAATTCGTCGCGCACAAACTCGGCATTACCAGACAGGAACAGGATGAAGTTGCGCTGCGCAGCCACAACAACGTGGAGCGTGCGACCCAGGATGGGTCCTTTAAGACTGAAATCGTGCCGGTTCTCGTGCCTCAAAAGAAGGGCGACCCGAAGGTTTTCGACAAGGACGAACACTTCCGTCCGGGACTCACATATGAAGCTCTCGCCAAGCTGCCGCCGGCCTTCATACCGAAGACAGGAACCGTCACCGCGGGTAATTCCAGTGGTATCAACGACGGCGCATCAGCGCTGATCATCATGTCTGACGTGAAAGCCCGGGAACTTGGACTCAAACCTTTGGCCCGGATTAAGGCCGTCGGGATGGGCGCATGTCACCCGACGATCATGGGCCTGAGCCCCGTTCCTGCGGTACACAACCTGCTTAAGCGTTCCGGCATGGCGCTGTCCGACTTCGAGCTTATCGAAGTCAATGAGGCCTTCGCTGCCCAATATATCGGCTGCGAGCGTGAACTTGGCCTCAACCGGGAGATTACCAATATCAATGGCTCCGGCATCGGCCTAGGTCACCCCGTGGGATCGACTGGAGCACGACTGATCGTTACATTGGTTCATGCGCTTAAGAACAAGAATAAGAGCCTAGGCCTTGCCACACTCTGCGGCGGGGGCGGCGTTTCGATGGCGTGCGCAGTGGAACTCGTCTGACACCCACGTTCATGACCGACAGGCCGCTACCAGCGCCGGGAACCTCGTGGGATTGAGAGACTGTCTCACATAAGTCGAGGAATTTGAATATCGCGGCACGACTGAGCCTGAAATGCGTCTTGGTAACCCTCACCCCTACCCTCTCCTAGAGGCAGAGACGGTTTCTGCGGCCGATTCATGGTCTCCTTCCCGAGGATGAGGGTTCGGGTGAGGACGATAATCGTGCTACGAAGACATCTTTTGCATGGGATTTGAGACAGTCTCCTGTGTCTGTCGTTTGGTTCCGGCCCGGTTCGCTGCCGATGGGGACGCCGATTGGGCTCAGGGGCGACCCGCCGCTCGCCCATATCGCCCCACGCAAGGACTTTGGCGGGCGATTAGTAAATCGCCCCGGCGGTCTTCGCTGCCCGATCCTGCCAATATTGGGCAGAGGGATTCCCATGAGAGCCGGCTCACAAAAGAGCCGAATTGTCGATGGGCAATCGCCCAAGAGAGAATTGTCTCTCGGTCGTCGGGACCCTAATAGAACATATAAAGGCTAAACACGAGCGGTGTCCGAAGAAAAAAGCACAAAAAAGATAAGCGCCAAGGCGATCATGGCCGATCTCAAGGCGGATATGTCTGACAGCCAGCTCATGGAAAAGTACGGGCTGTCTTTCCAGGGCCTTCAAGACCTGTTCGCAAAGTTGATCCATGCGAAGTTAGCCACAGAGACCTATTTCCAAAAGCGAGCCATGAAGCAGGCAGCGCGGTCGGTCGAGAAAGACGCGGAATCCACCTGTCCTTATTGTGGATATCGGGCCAAAAAGCGCTTCACCCATTGCCCGCGGTGCAACCAGGATGTCTCCGAGTGGCTCGATACGGTCGAACTCACCAAGATTCTCTCCTTCGAATGATCTCTTCCAAGGAATTGACTTTCGGGCGATCTTCCAACCTCTATTGCCACCGTAGGGACACGACGATAAGCCTCACGACCATGACCCCGAGGAGCACAACGGCGACGACCCCGAAGACCCAGTGAAGGTACTGTGCAAAATCCCGCAGTTTGCCACGTATGGTTCCCGGGTTTTCGGTGTCGAGATGCGTCGGTATGAAACGCCCCATCAAGAACCAGAGCGCCAGAACTACTACGAATAGTGTCAGGTATCTCATATTATAACGGCTCTTGGTTCTGTGAATTTCAGTCTACCGCGAGTCGCCGGCCTCCAAGCGTCCCGCAGGCTTTCGTCATATCTTCCGGTCCGCTTTCTCGACAGAAATCAGATAAAAACTCAAATTGTATTATCCCATGTGCAGCGTAATCACTGCAAGAGAAGGCCACTCGCACCGGCAATAACTAATGAGGTTGCTTCAGAGGGAAGACTCGTTTCATCGGGCTGGATGAGCTCTTTCGCTGCCGGACATGCGGCAGGCCAAAGCACTGGGCCTGTGAAGTATAGCAGTTGCCAAAAATAATTTCCGATTGATTTCTCCAGGGTGTCGGGAGGTCCCGTTCACTTCGAGCGACGCAAGGCCGTCGAATCTTC
>JAIWNO010000088.1 GCA_020216785.1 Desulfomonile sp. | reverse complement strand
AGTTTAAGCCCCATTTCACATGAAGTGAGTTTCATGGAAAATCACCTTTTGTTACGAATTGGGCGCGAAGATATACACCGACCAACCCACAGCCGGTGATCACGACGGATTCGCCCTGCCGCGCCCGGCGAACCTGAATACACAGATACAAATGTCAATAAAAGTATAACATGCAAGACGCTATATATCAATCCTGATATCAATCCACGATGCCGGAAAAATCAGCAATCTCAATCGGATTCATCCACCCTCGATGGAGGGTTTGCGTATACCGCATGCAAACAAAATGTGTGTCAAGAGCACAGGGGACGGCTGATCAGAGCTTTCTCAGGCGCTCTTCCTCTTCTTCATCGGTCTTGCATTCAATACAGTGGGAGGTAACCGGTCGCGCTTCCAATCGTTTGAACTCAATCGGCTCGCCGCAAACCTCACATGTGCCGAACGTACCGTCCTCGATTTTTTCGAGAGCGCCCTTGATTTTGCTGATGAGCTTGCGTTCTCGATCGCGAATCCTCAGCTCGAAATTACGATCTGATTCCATCGAGGCCCGGTCCGTCGGATCGGGGAAACTGGCCTTCCCCTCCCCTTCGGTCATGTCGTCCACGGTTTTTCCCGCGCCCTTTACCAAATCGTCCAATTGCCTCTGGAGGAGACTCCGAAAATATTCCAGGTCCTCCGGTTTCATTTTCATAACTGTCCTCCGCCTATACGGAACATGCGCATCCGCTTGCCGTCAGCCAAGGGGCCTGATCTCGGGCCCGTAAGACCGGCCGGACCTCACGATGAGAACCGGACCTCTCCTCGGCCGAGCAAGTCATGCAAGTGAATAACGCCTACCAGTGTTCCGCTCCTGTCCAACACCGCGAGGGCGGTGATGAGTTTTCTCTCCATGATTTCGAGGGCTTCAGCGGCCGTTCTGTCGTCTCGTATCGAGAGAGGATCCTTGGTCATCAGGTCAGCAGCCCGGCGCCCATAAACGTGTTCACCGTCCAAGAGAGCCCTGCGCAAATCCCCGTCGGTGATGATGCCTACGAGCCGGTCGCCGGAGGTTACAAGCGTGAAGCCCAGATTCTGTTCGTTGATGCTCGCCAGAATTTCGTGCAACGATGCCGTTTCGGCCACCTCTGGTGCGGCACGCCGATCGAGCATGATGTCCTGCACTTTAAGATTCAACCGCTCACCGAGACTGCCTCCCGGGTGGTGCTTGATAAAATCTTCTTTCCGGAAGCCTCTGCGCACCATGAGCGCCACAGCCAGAGCATCTCCGATTGCAAGTGTCGCTGTGGTGCTCGCTGTCGGCGCCATATTGAGAGGGCAAGCTTCCCTGGGCACCCGCGAATCCAGCACCAAATCGGCCATTCTCGCCAAAGTTGAGGATCCCACGCCGGTCATGGCGATGATGCGTGCCTGTCTCCGCTTGACGGTAGCAGCCAGCGTCGTGATCTCAGCGGTTTCACCGCTGTTGGAAATAGCGAGCAATGCGTCGTCCCGGCCCACTATTCCTACATCACCGTGCAAACCTTCGAGCGGATGCAGAAATATCGCCGGTGAGCCCGTGCTGGTGAAGGTCGCAGCAATCTTGCGTCCGATAAGCCCTGATTTGCCTACTCCCGTAATGATAATTCTCCCGCGTAGGGAATAGAGCAGATCCACACATTTGTCAAACCTGTTGTCCAGTTGGTCCTTGACACAACGTATCCCTTCGATCTCAATGTCCAGCACCTGCCGCGCGATTTCCACGGCTTTGCCGTTCGCATCATAAACAGCGACTGAGCCCATCCGCCACCATCTCGATCACTTCGTTGACGACGTCCTGATTCTCGCCTTCGACCATGATCCTGCACACCGACTGCGTGCCGGAGTACCGTACCAGCACACGCCCGCGGCCGCCAAGCCGCGCCTCGGCCTGCTTCAGGACCATTCCCACTTGAATGTCTGAGTCAAGGTCCTTCTTCTTGGCTACTTCGATATTCCTTTGCACTTGAGGAAACTTCTTCACTCTGGCAGCCAATTCGGAAAGCGGCTTACCCATTTCCGCCATCACTCGCATCACCTGCAACCCGGACAGTATCCCGTCGCCGGACGTGTTCTTGTCAAGAAAGATCAGGTGTCCCGACTGCTCGCCGCCGAAATTGAGGTTGTCCTTTCTCATGCGCTCAACCACGTAGCGATCGCCTACCTGGGTGCGGATGAGGCTCCCTCCCATTTCGTTCATGGCAAGCTCCAGGCCTATATTGCTCATAACCGTGGCTACCAGAGTGTTCTGTCGCAACCGTCCTTTCTGAATCATGTCCCAGGCTATCAGGCCCATAATCTGGTCGCCATCTACCACATTTCCCTTCTCGTCGGCAAAGATCACCCGATCTGCATCGCCGTCGAGCGCTATCCCGATGTTTGCTCCGGTTCGCCTTACCTCTGCGCAGATAACTTCAGGATGGAGAGATCCACAGTCCCTGTTGATGTTGTGGCCGTCCGGCCCCACTCCAATTGCCGTGACTTCCGCACCAAGCTCTTCGAACACGAGAGGGGCGGCCTTGTATGCGGCGCCGTGAGCGCAGTCCAGCACTACTTTCATCCCCTCGAGATTCATGTGCGCGGGGAAGGAGTTTTTTACGAATACCACATACCTACCGAGCGCGTCGTCGATGCGGAACGCCTTTCCCACACGTTCGGCAGTCGGACGGATCGCATCAATGTTATTGGACAAGACCATCCGCTCGATCTCGTCCTCGACCTCGTCGGACAGCTTGAAGCCATCGCGGGAAAAGAACTTGATGCCGTTGTCCTGAAACGGGTTATGCGAGGCGGAAATCACCGCACCCGCGTCGCAGCGCATGTTTCGGGTGAGAAATGCTATGCCGGGTGTCGGCATGGGACCTACCAGCAGCACATCTACACCCATCGAGCAAATCCCCGCGGAAAGGGCATTTTCAAGCATGTAACAAGAGATGCGTGTATCTTTGCCCACCAGGATGCGGTGCCGCCTACCCTCTTGGAGCGAAGCGTAGTGGGCCAGTGCCCTGCCGAGCGCGAGCGCCATCTCGGCGGTCATGGGATGAAGGTTCGCGACGCCTCTGACTCCGTCCGTTCCGAAAAGTCTGTTCTGCCTCATACGATTCCTTCGGGCTTCCGCCGGCGGCTCACCAACAGCTCCTATCATACGCCGCCGCGGCGCGGGACCGTCTCGCGCTACTGCGGCACTGATGATCGCTCATTCGACAGTCACACTCTTGGCGAGGTTCCTCGGCTGGTCCACGTCCGTGCCCTTGAAGTCCGCGATATGGTATGCCAGCAGCTGTAATGGGAGCGTCAATACAATGGT
This sequence comes from Desulfomonile sp., assembly GCA_020216785.1. Classification (GTDB taxonomy): domain Bacteria; phylum Desulfobacterota; class Desulfomonilia; order Desulfomonilales; family Desulfomonilaceae; genus JAIWNO01. Next base: position 6,678 of record JAIWNO010000088.1, on the reverse strand, counting down.
AGTGAGGTACTCGTTGTTCATCGGCACATACACCACCTCGTCAGCCATATCTTCCACCATGGGATCTTCGACCGCGGTAAAGACGAGCAACATGCCATCTCTACTGCGAACCTCTTCCATGTTGCTCAGCATCTTTTCGTACACCCGATCACCGGAAAGCAAGACCACAACCGGCATTTCCTCGCTGATGAGTGCGATGGGGCCATGCTTCATCTCACCACCCGGGTACGCCTCTGCGTGGATGTACGAGATTTCCTTGAGCTTCAATGCCCCTTCATAAGCGATTGCCGTATTGATGCCTCTGGCCAGGTAGAGGAAGCTCGTATACTTCTCGTACGCGCGCGCCATGCGCTCCAGTTTCTTGGAAGTCTCAAGCGCCTTCTCCATCATGCCCGGCAGACGCATAAGATCGCCGATGAACTGTTTCCGTGCTTCCACATCCAAGGTGCCGCGTCTTTCCGCGAGATACAGGCCGAGAAGGTACAACGTAGTAATTTGGGTTGTGAACGCCTTGGTGGAGGCGACGCCGATCTCGGGGCCAGCATGGGTATAGATCACACCTCGATCCGAGCATCGTGCCAAGCTCGACTCGATCACGTTGCAGATCGAAATCACCATCGCTCCTCGTCGAGCGCCCTCGTGGGTCGCTGCAATGGTGTCCGCAGTTTCTCCTGACTGGCTAATGCTCACGAGGAGTGTATCCTCGCCCACAATGGGATTGCGGTAACGGAACTCGCTTGCAAGGTCCACCTCCGTGGGGATGCGAGCCAATTCCTCGAGGATCCGACGCCCCACAAGTCCAGCGTGGTAACTGGTTCCGCACGCAATAATGAGCACACGCTTGATGCGTCGCACCTCTTCATCTGAAAGAAGCAACCCGTCGAGAAAGACCTCTCCGGTTTCGGGGGAGATCCGCCCGCGAAATGTGTCCGTGACCGCGCGCGGCTGTTCGTATATCTCCTTGAGCATGAAATGCTTGTAGCCGCCCTTTTCCGCCATAACCGGGTTGAGGTCCATAAGGCGCGGGGTTTTCTTGACAGGGTTTCCGTCGAAATCCATGAAGGTAACCCCGTCTGTGCGGAGGATCGCGATTTCTCCGTCGTTCATGAAGATCATTTGCCGGGTATGGTTAAGGATCGCGGGTATATCTGAAGCGATAAAATTCTCACCTTGGCCGAGCCCTACCACGAGAGGGCATTCGTTGCGCATTGCATAGAGGGTCGCGGGATCGTTTTCAAAGAGAACGCCCGTGGCAAACGAGCCTTTGATCTCCCTGCACGCCGCCCGTATGGCATCGATGGGGGTCATGCCGTCATCCATATGCTTGTCGATAAGTTGTGCGATGACCTCGGTGTCCGTTTCGGACGTGAACGTGCGCCCTGCCTCAATGAGGGTCTTCTTTATCGAGGAGTAATTTTCGATGATGCCGTTGTGGACCACTACGGTCCGGCCCGCACGGTGAGGGTGAGCGTTGGTCTCCGAGGGTCGCCCGTGAGTGGCCCAGCGGGTATGGCCAACACCGACGGTCCCCGCAGGAGGCACCCCTTTGACCATCGCCTCCAGGTCCCTGATTTTGCCTTTTGCGCGCGCAATTTCGATGCGTCCGGAGTCCATCACTGCGATGCCTGTCGAGTCGTAGCCCCGGTACTCAAGCCTCTTCAGGCCGTCAATGAGGATCGCGTAGGCGGGCGATGATCCGACATATCCTACGATTCCGCACATTTGGTAGTGCTCCCCGCGGTATAATGAATCATAATAAATACCACGTCATTTTCCCCATGACAATTCTTTCGTTCGGAGCATTCGCTCCGAAGGCGCTGCTGCCAATGCCATACGCTTCCATTCGGCTTTTTTTCATGCTACGAATCTCTCGCGCCTGGGGCCCATGCCCAAGGAAACGATTTCCCTTGAGACCTGAGATCGACCTCTCGGGGCCTGACAAGCCGAAGACTAATCCATGATCGACCTTCACGTCCACACAACCGCCTCGGACGGCACTTTGTCTCCTACCGCCCTTGTAGGCCTTGCTGCGCAAAAAGGTGTTACCGCGCTGGCAATTACCGACCACGACACGCTGGAAGGCGTTGAAGAAGGCATCGCAGCCGGCGCCGTAAAAGGTGTCGAAGTAATTGCCGGGGTGGAGATGAGCGCGCGTTGGAAGCGCGGGATCTTCCATATTCTCGGCTACTTCATCCGAACAGACTGTCCCGCTCTGGTAGCGGCACTGGAGCGACTCAAACGTGCTCGTGAAGAGAGGACCCATAAGATCCTTGCCAATCTTCGGGACCTCGAAGTACACGTTTCACCGGAAGAAGTCAACGCCCAAGCCAGCGGCGGAGTTACAGGCCGACCGCATATCGCCCGCGTGCTTGCTCTGAAGCGTTACGTTTCCACAATGCAGGAAGCGTTCGACCGGTACCTGAGAAGCGGCCGCCCCGCGTACGTGGAAAAGAAGAAACTCGAACCGGTGGAAATCCTCAATCTGATCTCCGAGGCTGGCGGGCTGCCGGTGATCGCCCATCCGCACACGCTCGTGGAGGATGGACTGACCGCGTTGGAAGTGATTATCCAGGACCTCCTTCCACATGGTCTCCAGGGCCTTGAGGTCTACTATCCCAAACATACTCCGGAACAGACTGAGCGCTTTCTTGAATACGCGAGACGGTATGACCTGGTTGTCACTGGAGGCACCGACTTCCACGGCGCGAACAAACCGGAAGTGGAACTCGGGGTGATTCCCGGACGTGCTCCGATCTCACCCGTTCTGGTGGAAAAACTCAAAGAGAGGCACGCCCGGCTTGCAGGTCCGGGTCCAGCTGCAGCCACTACTGATCAGCCACGTGGAGCACTCCCGTGAATTTGACTCGACGAACTGCCGTTCTCGGCTTGGACGGAGTGCCGTACAGCCTTCTGCAGCGGCTCTTTCAGCAGGGGATTATGCCCTGTCTCGCAAGGGAAGCGGCACAGGGTGCGTTTCTCCGGATGAGAACCACACTGCCGCCGGTATCACCGGTCGCGTGGACGTCCTTCCTTACCGGCGAGGGTCCGGGCGCACACGGCATATTTGGTTTCACCGACCTCAAGCCGGGAATGATCTCGACCCGCCTCCCGTCCTTTGACGATGTCCGCAGTCCTGTCATTTGGCAGCAGCGCCCGGACCTGCGCGCGATTGTGATCAACGTACCGTTCACCTATCCCGCGCGACCGCTGAACGGGATCCTCATAGCAGGCTTCACTGCGCCGCTCCTCGACCGCGCGGTCTATCCGCCGGAGCTTTTGCCGTGGCTGAACGCGAAGGACTACCAAGTGGACGCGGATATCGAACGCGGCCGCTACAATAAACACGTGCTGCTCGAAGAGCTTTTCCGGCTCCTCTCGCTGCACGGGGATGTCATGGCATCACTTCTGGCGACTCGTCCGTGGGATCTTTTCATCGGGGTGATCACCGGAACTGATCGCCTGAACCACTTCTTTTTCGATGCAGCATACGACCCGAGCCATCCGTTCCACAAAGATTTCATTGACTATTACCGAGCAGTGGACACGTTCGTCGGCAGATTCCGAGAAAAAATTGGATCGGACACGCGACTGGTGATCCTCTCGGATCACGGCTTTACCAGTCTAAAAACTCAGGTGTACGTGAACCATATTTTGCGCTCGAAGGGCTGGCTGAGATTCAAGGGTGAGTCTCCCGCGTTGATCGACGACGTGCATCCCGACTCCGTCGCGTTCGCGATGGACGCCAATCGCGTCTACCTTAACACCCGGGATAGATTTCGTGGCGGGGCGGTAAGCCGGACAGAAAAGATCGAGGTTTTGAGACGGCTTCAACAGGAACTCCGCGATCTGACCCTCGGCGACGCGGGTATCACGGACCCTGATGGAGTCGATGGCCCCGGAGACCTTCTTTTCGACCACGTGCTTAGTCGTGAGGAGATATACGAGGGCGATTGCCTGCACCTCGCACCGGACCTGATTCTCCTGCCCCGCCGAGGGTATGATCTCAAGGGGCAAGTGAACGTGACCGCGCCTTCCGCTGGAGATGTTTTCACTGGAATGCATACACCCGACGACGCGTTCCTGATTGTGGACGATCCAGCACTTGTGGATCGACTTCCGAGTCCTAAGATTACCGATGTGGCAGGATTGGTGCTCAAGTTTCTCTCTCAAGCATGCTGAAGGCAAACCGCAGGAGCGTCATGCTGAACGTGGTGCTCATTCATCCGGAAATTCCTCCGAATACCGGTAACATTGGACGGCTCTGCTGTGCGGTGGGAGCGACGCTGCACCTAGTCAAACCGCTTGGATTCCGGATTGACGACAAGTCGCTCAAACGCGCGGGGCTGGATTATTGGGAGAAGGTAGATGTGCGGGTGTGGTCCGACCTGGACGAGTACCTCGCGGGGGTGAATCCCGATAAGGTAGTACTTACGAGCAGCCATCGGGGAGAAATATACCATTCGGTCGAATTTCGGCTCGATGACCACATTCTGTTTGGCGCGGAGACGACGGGCCTCCCCGCGGATCTTTACGAGCGATTCCCGGCGAGGGCGGCGCGAATACCTGTGGACCACAGCAAGGTGCGGAGCCTCAATCTCTCGACCGCTGCCGGTATTATCGTGTACGAGGCCCTGCGGCAAATCGGACGCTTGCCTGGTACGAGCGGATAATCGGCCGGCATTCGTCGAATCCATGTCGAAAGATCCATGGTTGGCGTCTTGATGCCCGCAAGGTCTACGCTGAGGTCACACGATTCATCTTACCTCCTCAAAAGCAACCTGATATAAGCATCTCCGAGGTTGGAACGCGGCTGGGTGATCGGAGCAGTCATAATTCAATGTTCAAGCGGGTCCGAGATTTCTTTTATATACTTCCAAAAGCCAATCCACGAGCCAACATCAACGCGTTTTTCAACTACGTGGAGGGATTGCTTGCTCGACCCACTCCGATCAGTTTGCCGCTCGGTCTCGATCTGGTCCTCACTAAGGCCTGCAATCTCAGATGCTTGTTTTGTGTCTCGTACGGCTCGCTCACCGGCGAGCGATGGATGTCCTTTGAGCTGTACGAGCGTATCGCGGCACGGTTGTTTTGGGTTGCACACGACGTCTTCGTCTGTTCCGGCGGTGAACCACTCTTGTATCCAAGGCTTCAGGACGCGATGAGACTGGTTCGTGACAACCGGGCCCGCTCGACGGTGACGACCAACGGGATGCTCCTTAGAAGCGAGGTCGCCTCGTGGATGATTGAAGACCAAAGCGTTCACGAGTTGTGCATTTCGTTCGACGGAGCGCGCAAGCACACCCTGGAGCGCATTCGTCGCGGCGCGGATTATAATGCCATTCTGAGCAATATCGGTCGACTTAATCGGCTAAAGATGAGTCAAGGAGTCGAATACCCCCGAATGTGGTTCCGCTTCGTCGCAATGCGGACGAACGTGGAAGAGCTCCCCGCGATGATCGAACTATGCGCGCGGTATGGGCTTTATAAGGTCGTCGTGAAATACCTCAACGTTTCCAATGAGATGGATTTCGAGGAATCCCTCTTCCGCCATCCCGAATCGGCAGCGGAGGCATTCGAAAGAACCCGTCACAAGGCCGATGAGCTGGGGATCGAAGTGGAGCTGCCGCCGTTGCCGGGAGCTAATGACTCCGGGGGGAAGTGCCGCTATCCTTGGACCTTTTGCCAGATCGACACAGACGGCTCGATCCGCTTCTGCTACCATTCATGGAGGCAGCGCATCGGCTTTTTTAACGACGACTTCGCTGCAGTCTGGCGCGGCGAGCACTACCATGAACTTCGGCGCACCGTGAACTCCGCGTCGCCGTATTACCCGTACTGTCGCTACTGCGTAGTCCGCCGGGGATACGACTACGAGAGCGCCCACCACCAGCGCTTGCACGCAGACGCGTACGTCATTCCGGGCCTGGAACACCTTCAGACTCCGTTTAACCTCCGTGCGGAGGAAAACCGATGCGCGCTCGGACAGAGTAGATGACTTGCTTGAGTGGTACTCAAAGCTTGAAGGAAGACAAACTGATGACAGAAAATAAAGATACGGCCCCGACAGGGCCCGATCCCGACAAACAAGCCCCCCAAGACGAGGCGGCGCCTGAGGTCGAGGTCATGTTCCTCGACCGAGTGATCGCCTTCCTGGTCCTGGTGTTACCGTTCTCTTACTTGATATCCAAGGCGCAGGACTTGACCGTGGATCGCCTGCCGACCTCGATCGCCAATATAATGGTGCTTGTGGGAATCGTGCTCTTCCTTATTGTAGTGGATAAGGTCTCTAAGCGGATTTATAAGATTAGAAAGGAGCGATTGGTATAGGCCGGTCACCGGAAAAAAACGCTGTCCGGACATCAGCTATCAAGGAAACAGATCGTACGCGAAAACAACCGTCCGGATTCCGCCGGTTAAGGCCAGAAAAGGATTGGATTTGACGTGGAGAAGCACCAACGACAGTGTCCCCTGGTTCTTAAAGTCGCCTATGCGAAAATCCGAAATGATGCCGGGAGTGGCCACGGTCCTCCATTTCACCGCCAACGCGGTCTCGTCCCAGACAAGTGCTTGAATCAAACTTCCCCTGTTCGTTTGCTTGATGACCAAGAGTTCGTTCTCGCCGTCACCGTTAGTGTCTGCTATGACCAGTCTGCCCGGGTAGATGATATCCCGCTGCCC
>JAIWNO010000087.1 GCA_020216785.1 Desulfomonile sp. | reverse complement strand
GTCTTTACCCGAAATGCGCACGCTTACATCCGACCCGAACAGCTGGTCGGTGAGGTGTGAAAGCAGCCGGTTTTCCTGGTCGAATACCATGAGGCGCTGGTCCTGGCTCAGGATTACCCGGAGCGCGTTGGATGGCTTGCCCAACCTACCAGCGGCATAGCTCAAAAGAAAAGTGCCGGGCGGCAACGGCACCGATCCCTCGGGGGTCGCCTCGTTGCCTTCCAGCCGGAAGCGAATCATTTCACCCGAGAAGATATCTTTTACGTCGGTTCGTTGCCCGACGAGCATCTTTCTCTTCTCGTCAGCCCCGTCCGGAATGGCCGCGAGGATCACCTGGGGCAATCGGGCGACGACTCGGAAATGCCTGTTCACATATCGTGCAATCGCGGACTCCACGCCCCGTGAGCCTCTATAACACAGGAGCAACTCAGCAATGCCGTCATCGTCCACGTCTTCGACTTGGGCAGCAATGAATGTAGCCGGCGGCTCCGAAAATTGGGCGAGAGTTCGCAGTCCTCCATCTTCGAAGCGGCTGATGGTCACGGTGGAGTCTTCCACAAACACGATTTCGTTCCGCTTGTCGCCATCCATGTCCCCGATGTCGAGCCCCTTGAACGCGGCGGAGATGTCCGGACTTCGCCAAGGACCTGTATGTTGCGGCAAATTCGCCAGAGCGTGAAGCCGATCTGCGGGCCGGCCTTCGGTCGGAGCCGGCGGCCCCGACTTATAAAGCGGAAGATGGGGACTGCCATGAATGCGCTTGGCAACGTTGCCTGCAAATACTTCCAGGATGCCGGGCAAGCCGTGGATGTTGGGGACCTGCAAATCGATCGAAACCGAGGCGCGGCCCTGCCGGAGATCCCACAGAGTGCCTTTCATGCGGTAACCCGCGGCTTCCTTCGACACCCCCCCAAAAATCACCAGATCCGCGCCCGATTCGGTCGCGACCCAGATGGCGTCCTGATCGGTCTTGACCGGGTCGCGGCTCTGGAGGATGAGCCGCGTGGCATCCTCCGTCTCGGTCTGCACGCTCTCGCCGAGCATTCCTATGACTTGTCTCAGTCGCTTGTCCACATGATCTTTAAATTCCCTGAGGTCTCTTTCCGCGTCGCCTGCGGCATTCAGGGAAAAAGGCAAAATAAGAACTCGCGGTTGCGAACCGGTGTCGGCTTGGGTGGGAAGATGCGCTGCAAAAGTAGTCAGCAGCAACGCCACAAGCGCGACAGGTAGAAGGGTCTGTTTCCGGCGAGCGAGCATGAGGTTAAATTCCCGCAGCTTCGTTCGTCAAAAAAAAGCCAACTGGTGACGGCAGTTGGCGTAGGAGGAATAGATTATTTTCTTGCCGGTTTTGTGAAGCAATTACTGTACCATCTCTTTCCGAGCCGAGAGTCCGGACGTTTTTGTCTTAATATCAATATGATACTTTTACCAAGCCCCCCGGCTTTCAATTTGGGGCTGAAGTTGAATTGTTCAAATTTTTGAACATCATGGAGCCGTTGGGGTATCTAGCTATTATCACTAACTTTTAATTCGTTCAAAAAATCATCTGCCGCCTGCCGATTTTTTGAACAAGGCTGTCCACATCACAAGAGCACGCTCAGGATGAACCGGAAATTCGCCTCGATGTCGTGGGCCCCCTGGAGCGCTGGGCCATGCCCCGAGATCAAGAGGTCCACATCCAGCCGCGACAGCCGATCCACGCTCCGCTTGAGAGCGGTGGCGTCGCCGCCGGGGAGATCGGTCCGTCCCACCCCCTGCAGGAAAACCACATCGCCGGCTACAAGAACCTTGTGCCGAGGCCAATAAATGCAGATGCTGCCGGGAGAATGGCCGGGAGTGAGGAGTATTTCGAACCGGTGCTTGCCCAGGCTTAGGTCACCCTCTTCCAGGAAGAAATCGACGCGAAAATCCGGCAGGGTGAGACCTTGCGCCATATACATCGGCCAGCCCACTTCTTTTATAAAACGCTCCTCCTGTCTGGACATAGCGATCTTGACTGATGGCTTCTTGAATGCGAGAGCCCCCTCCAAGTGGTCCGGATGCGCATGAGTGCACACCACGACCTTGATGCGCCCTGGGTCGAATCCGTCGGCGCGCATTCGATCCAAGAGGTTTTCCACGCGATGGAGATGTCCGGGATCGATCAGCATGGGCACCTTGCCGTCTATGACGACGCTGTTGCAATTGTTTTCCGTGGAACTCTGCCAGAGATAGATATAAAGATTGTCGAGGATTTGCATCGGACCATCCTTCGCAATGCGATTGCGGAGCCCCCCGGCGGCCGGACTCATATCCGCGTTTTGTGAAAGAGAACGGCCTCGATTCATGCAAAGGTTTGCGCTGGAAATTGGCGCTGCTTGTCATAGCCCTTTTCGTCGTCGCGTTTGATATTTGTCAAGAAAAAACGCCCAAACGGGCGTTCCAGCTCGCTTGCCGGAATGCGAGGGCGTCATTGCATTTAGTGAAAGGACGAAGCAGTCCCCCCGCCGACCGCAAGAAACTGCTTCGCCGTGTTCGCAACGACGATTTAGGCCAAACCTGTTTCCCTACCCACTTCTGAATGCTCCCCAACAGGCGGGGGCTCGGAAAAATGGATCACGTCATCAGGCGGCTTGCGCCTGGGCAGAAATGAAGTTCCATTTCAGCTTGTCGAGGGCGTTCTTCTCGATCTGTCGGGCGCGTTCCCTTGTTATGCCGAAATGCCTGCCGAGTTCCTTTAAGGTTACAGGGTCATCCGAGAGGATCCGCTTTTCCACGATGTATTTCTCTCTCGCGTTGAGCGTTTCCATTGCCCTTTCCGCCCAATCCTTGAGTTCTTCCCGCTCTTCCCGCGCCGATAGGATCTCTTCCTGATCGGGCGAGGTGTCCCGAAGAGTGTCCGCAAAGGATTCCCGGGAAGTGTCCGCTATCAAGTCATCGAGGGAAAGATCATGGGCGCGCATACGCGCCTGCATGTCGATAACCTCGTCTTCGGTCACGTTTATTCTGGCCGCGAGCTTCGCAACGTTTTCCAGATGATGTTCCCGATCGAGGGCCTCGGGCAAGTCGGAGATCCGATAGAACAGCTTTCGCTGGGCCTGCGTGGTGCCCATCTTGACCAGCGACCACGAGCGTATAATGTAATTTTGGATGTACGCCTTGATCCACCAGATCGCGTACGAAATCAACCGGTAGCCTTTGTCGGGGTCGAAACGCTCGACGGCCTTCATAAGGCCTATGTTACCTTCCTGGATCAGGTCCATGAGTTTTGCGCCGTAGTTTCGATACCCGAGCGCTACCTTGATTACGAACCTGAGGTTGGACGTCACAAGTATATGAGCAGCTTGCTCGCTGCGGTGATCTCGATAAAGCAGGGCTAACTCGTTCTCCTCCTCGCGGCTGAGCACGGGGTAGTCTTCGATTTGGGATAGGTATATCCTAAATCCATCCGCCTCGAAGGTATCGCTCATAGTTCTTCCTCCCATAAACGCTCCGTGAAATCGTATTTATTTTGATGCATTTCATCGGAAAAGGTTGCATGACTTGAAAGCGCGACGCGGAGGTGACGATGTTGTTGGATAGGCTGTGGGTACGGATAAAGGGTGAATTCCTCGTGCTTAAAGATGATTTGCGCGGCGAAGGAGACGTGCGCCGGCGCGCGGAGCAGTTTCTGGAAAAACTCGAACGTTGCGTCGGGGAGGTATGTCGCGGCGAGAGTCCGTCGCAGGACATCGATGTCAGGCTCGCAGCAGTGTCAAAAAAGCTCGAGGAAGTCACATCAGACGAGGCCTGCGAGGACGCGCCCACACTTCAGGAGCTTCAAGACGCATGGGAAGAGCTTCGACGTGTTCGAAGTCAACGTCCGACCGACCCTCCCGGCGGCCAGCCTCCACCCCCCAATCCTCGACGGCTTGGGTAGTGCTAACACCCCAAATTCATGAATAATGTCACGCGTTGCCGACAGCATCGGCAGACCAGTCACAGGTTGCGCGGGATTGTCTATCGCAGGCTTTGTCGATGACTATCAAATAGACAGGTGAGACACCCGTCGCAGCATTCCAAGATGAACGGTTAAGATTTCCAGATCATTTGCAAGCGCATCGGTGACCTCTTGCGCCTTGGGGCTCCAACGTATAACGTCGGAGCCTCCCGTAAGTAAAGACGGGGCATCTCCATTTAGGGATTTCGGAACGCCCCATAAGTCCGTAACCGGACGAAAGTACCCGGAATGACAGGAAAGAGCCTGACTACTCTTCAATACTCTCAGCGCTTGGCTCTTTAGGCTCTTCCCCTTCACCGTCACCTTCCTCAGATTGCGACTCGAATTCCTTAAGGCCGGTGGACAATTGGTCGAGCTTCATGCCGGCGAGGTAGTTAATCGTGCCTTCCGGGTATTCGCCATCCTCGTTGGGTTCGCCCGCAGGCACGCCCGTGAGGATCTCGATGCCTTGATCCACGTGATCAACAGCCCAGATATTGAACTTGCCGTTCTTCACTGCCTCGATGACTTCGCTGTTCAGCATGAGGTCACCCAAATTGCGGCGGGGGATCATGACGCCCTGGCGTCCATTCAGTCCCTGGGCCTTACACACCTTGAAGAAACCCTCGATCTTCTGGTTCACACCGCCGATGGGCTGAACCTGGCCGTGCTGGTTTACGCTGCCCGTGACGGCAATGCCCTGATCGATGGGTTTGCCTGACAGAGCGCTCATGATCGCGTAGAGTTCCGTGGACGACGCAGAGTCACCATCCACTCCCGAGTAGGACTGCTCGAACGTGATGCTGGCGGTGAGGTTCAACGGCCGCTTTTGGGCAAATCTTGCCCTGAGAAAGCCGGAAAGGATCAGCACTCCCTTGTTGTAGCTGTTCCCCGAAAGGTCTGCTTCCCGTTCGATATTAATGATACCCGCTTTGCCCATGCTGATCTTTGCGGTAATTCTCGAGGGCCGGCCGAAGGAAAACTCAGGGAGAGAGTACACGCTGAGTCCATTGATCTGTCCGATTTGTTCTCCCGTGGTGTCGATCATCAGGATGCCGTCTTCGATGAACTCCTGGATCTTTTCCTCCATCATGTTGACCCGTTCGATCCGGTCGGCGTTGGCTTGTTCCACGTGTTGCCGGGAAACCGCGGTCTTGCCGTCTTCACGCGCCTTGAGATCCGCTTCACGGATGAGGTCCGCGATGCGGTCGAACTGGGTGGTGATCTTCTTCTTGCGTCCGGCCCAACGGATCCCGAGTTTCGCCACAGCCTCGGCACCCGACGGGTCCAAGGGCAGGAGGTTTTCTTCGCTGCACGTACGGGCGATGAACCCGACAAGTTTGGTGATGTTCTCGTCGGAATTGGGCATCGACGTGTCGAAGTCTGCTTTAACCTTGAAGATCTTCTGGAAGTCTTCGTCGTACCAGTGAACGATGTCATAGATCTCCGGCTCGCCGATAAGGATGACTTTGCAGTTCACGGGAATCTTCTCGGGTTTAAGCGCTGATGTGAAGAGGAAGCTGAACGGGTCCGTCTGAATCTCCAAATGCCCGAAGCGGAGCGTTCGTTTAAGGGTCGGCCATACGCCGATCTCGGTAAGAACTTCCCGCGCGTTGAGAATGATGTATCCCCCGTTAGCCCGCAGGAGGCTGCCCGCTTTGATATGCCGGTGATCCGACGCCCACATGCCGCGCAAGTCCATAACCCGCTCGACCGTACCGAACAAGTTCCGAAACGTAGGGGTGGTTTCGATGACCACCGGCGGTTTAGTGGTCTCGGAGTTATCCACTATGAGGTTGACAGCGTATTCCCGGAACTGAGACGGCTCGGGAGGAATCATCATGGGTTGCCCCGCGCCTTCCATGCCGGGCCCGGGCTGAACGAGCTTCGGCCGGAAGCGCTCGAGGTGCTCCACGATGTCCGCCTGGACTTCAGTGAGATAGGTCTTGACGCCCTCCGACTGATATTCTTCGATTAGCGGGGCCACCATGTCCGCCAACATAGGCTCTACCCAATCGCGGGCAAGTTTCTCAAGGCTCTCCTGGATCGACTTGTCGATGTCCCGGGCTTCTTTGAAGAGCTTCTCCATTTCCTGGGAAAGCTCCTTGTACTTCTCTTTGATTCGCTCAAGCTCATCCGCCGAGAACTTGCCCTCTTCGACAAGCGCTTCAAGCTGCTCGATCTTCATGGGGTTGCCCACTACGACGGGAGCGAGATCCGGACGGGTAAACGGTCCCACCTGGACCTGAACCATCATGAAATTCTCCGAGCTGACTTTGTTCTCGAAGTTCTTGAACAGGGCCTTCTGTTTGCCCATGTGCCGGTTGATAATCTCATTGCGAGCCGCCTGGAATTCCTCGCTTTCGAACACGGCGGGGACTTTCTTCTTAGCAGATTCCACGAGGTCGGTCATCTGCTTCATGAACTCCCGGCCTTTGCCTGCAGGGAATTGCAGCAGGCGCGGCTCATCGGGGTTCTTGAAATTCATGACATAGCAAAGGTCATCCGGAATCGGCCCCCCCTCGACGACCTCTTCAATAAGCTTCTGCACGGTCGTCGTACGGCCGGCGCCCGGATATCCCGCGACGAAAATGTTATAGCCTTTACTCTTCATGGCAAGGCCAAGCTTGATCGCTTTTACGGCTCGGCTCTGCCCGATTATTCCTTCGTGAGGTTTGACTTCTGCGGTGGTCTCACCGACGATTTTTTCCAGGGAGTCGCTCCACCAGCTCAATTCCTCCACAGGCACACGAAGCATTTCTTTCAGGTCGCTCATGGGTGATTTCCTCAGTCAAGGTTATGGTTCGGGGCGGAGATCCCCAGACACAATTTCATTTCACAGCGAACCGCCAAAGAGAACGAACGATCCGGAACACGCTCTCGAGGTGTAATCGCAGACCGCTCCACACAGTCCAAGCCCTTCCAAGAGACGCCCTTGTTACAGTTTGAGCAATTCCTTGATGTCGGCCTTGGACCACGGGAAGAAAGGGTCCTTCACTTCCCACAGGAGATCAAGGACGGCATTCTCTTCAAGAACGCCGCGCTCCTTCAGCAACTTGATCAGTCCGATCACGAGCTTGCCGGTGTCAAATCCGTAGGGGCCCTCATTCATCACTGGTCTCCGCGCTTTAGGTTCGGCACGTCGGACGGCCGGCGCAGCCGCGATCATTCACGATACCAGATCAGGCGACAAAATCCAGAATTATTTCGGCTGAATCGCTGCGCCACCCCGCATGTCATCATCCAAGAGCGCGGAAATCCGTAACAGTTCTTCAATCACTCGCCAAAGCGCCCCGAAATCGGATCCCGGCATCTTCATTACCTCTTGCGCCCCATCCACAGATGGGGATTCATGTTAGCGTCGCGAAGGATCGAAGAGCGTTTTGTCGACCATCTCCACTAAAGCGTGTCCGACAATATGGTGAACCTCCTGAATCCTCGGGGTGGAAGCGCCCGTCACTTCCAGGAAATAATCCGAATATTGCCCCATCGGGCTGTCCACCGGCCCACCAAGGCCGATCGTAACCAGACCCAGCTCCCTGGCCGCTGCCAAGCCCTTTGTTACATTGGCCGATTTACCCGAAGTGCTGATGCCGATCGCCGCATCGCCGGGTCGGCCCAACGCTTTGATCTGTTTCGCAAAGACCTCATCGAAGCTGAAATCATTGGAAATTGCAGTTAAGACAGAGGTGTCGGTCGTGAGAGCAACTGCTGGAAGTGGAGGCCGTTCGATCAGATAGCGGTTAACAAACTCCGCGGCGAGGTGCTGAGCGTCGGCCGCGGACCCGCCGTTGCCGAAGAGAAGAACCCTGTTCCCATTGCCAAGAACCCGGGCAACCACACGAACCACTTGCTCCAGTGCTCCCAGGCTTTCGTTGAGGAATTTCTCGGTAAGACGAATGCTTTCATTGAAGATCGCTGTCAGGTCCGTATTCACCGGATTCTCCCGCGAGCGGATACTGATCCTTTAATTAGGAATTATGTTATTGTACACGAAGACCGCTGCAACTGGGAATACTTAATAGGAGCCTGGCATCGTTTCTGCGGCACAGGCCCAGGCGGAGAGAAAAAATGGGTAGCCTCGATACTCCCCGCCTGCTAGAGTATATCCGGGCGGCTTTGCGCACCCTGCCGGTGGTTATCGATGGGTCCACAGAAACACGACGTAGTCGACTATTACGACGAGAAACGAATCATGTGCGGATTGGTCCTCGACTTCGAGGACGGCCGTCTGCGCATTCTCAGCGAACAGGGTAAGGAAACGAAGCTTTCCTTGGGCCGCGTGCTCATTGCGGAAAAAGACCCTGCTTTTCCGCTGTCCGCCGGGAGAGACATCCAGGTCGAGCGCTTGCGGGAAATCTCCCGTCTAAGAGAGGAAATCAAATCCGGAATAGACCTGAGTGAACTCTGGGAGGTGGTCGGACTGGAGACCGAAGCGATCAACATTCATGACTTGGCCGACCTGTTCTTTGGCAACAAGAAGGATTTCAACTCTTCCGCGGCGTTATTGCGAGCCATTTCGGAAGATCGGCTGTACTTCAAGATCCGCCCCGAAATCATCGAGGTGACCCGATCCGACCGCGTCGAGCAGGCCCTTCTCCAGCGGGAACGCGAGAGGGTCAAACGAACGTTCCTGGCGGACTGTGCCGCTTTTCTTTCGCGGGTGGGGAGTAGGGAACAGGTCAGCGCAGAAGAAGCTCCGGAAGGACTGATCGCGCTTCTCGAGGAAGCCGCTCTGTACGGCAAAGACTGGACCACATTCAAGCGGGCAAAGGAGATGTTCGCACATCCCGGAGTTCCCGTCGGTCTCGATCCCTTTCGGATCCTCTTGCGGTTGGGACTTTGGTCCGAAGATGAGAACATACGACTGCGAGCGGAAAAAGTGCCGGTGGAGTTCCCTCCTGAGGCGGAAGCCGAAGCGCTCACCTGCGCCTCGAAGCCTCTGCCGAATTCAGGGGAAGACCTGACCGGCGAAAGAGCGATCGCGATCGACTCGGAGTCCACTCGAGACGTGGATGACGCCATTTCGGTGTCGTACGAGGGACCGGACGTCCTTCTGGGCATCCACATCACGGACGTAGCGCACTTCGTAGATCATGCCTCGCCGCTTGACGCTGTGATCCGTGAGCGGGCCACCACGATTTATCTTCCCGACCTCACCGTGCCGATGATCCCACCAGCATTGTCGGAATGTGCCGCGAGCCTGGCAGTCGGCCAGGTACGACCGGCCATCAGCGTGATCGTCAGGTTCAACACTGCCAACGAGATAAAGGATTACCGGATCGTCCGTTCTCTTATCCGGGTCGCGGAACGGCTTTCGTACGAAGCAGCGGATGAACGGATCGCCGATGTCGCCTCCACGGAAGCCCGCATGTTCGCAATTGCGTCCCATTTGAGGAGCGAACGGGTCGCGGCCGGCGCCGTGATCTTCCGAGACCCTGAACTGTCGGTCCACATAGCGGAGGACGGCTCCATCGAAGTATCGCTCCGGGACAGGGAAACGCCTTCCCAAGTACTTGTCTCTGAGATGATGATCCTCGCCAACAGTCTTTTCGCTCGATTCCTCAAAGAGCATGATGTGCCGGCCATCTTTCGCAGCCAACCCCCGCCGGCGGAGAGGATCGACCCAGGCGAGGTTTTTGACCCGGTCATGTCCTACCGGTGCAGGAGAGCTATGGCGAGGGGCGACATCGGGCTTGATCCTGCGCCGCACTCTACCCTTGCACTCGATTGTTACACCACCGCGACGTCGCCGTTGCGCAGATATCCGGACCTGCTCGTCCAAAGGCAGCTTAAGGCATTCTTTGAGACCGGCCGCCCGTTGTTGACCCGCGACGAGTTGGAAAAGATCCTCGTGGAAATTTCCTATCCTCTCGAACGCGCGGTTGTGCTCGAACGGGAGCGAGAGCGGTATTTTCTGCTCAAGTTTCTTTCGCGGCAAAAAGACCGGACATTCGAGGCCGTGGTACTCAACCGATTCCCGAAATTCTACCTCGTGCATCTGTACGAGTTCGGCACAAGCGCGGCGCTTGTGGCGAGCAA
>JAIWNO010000086.1 GCA_020216785.1 Desulfomonile sp. | reverse complement strand
CGAAACCCTGGCAAATTCCAAGTTTCGCATCGCCCCCGCCCCCAATTATGAGGGGGCTTGGTGGATATACAACGTGCTCAATGACAAGATCATCGGCTACGCAAAGTGGGATATAGTAAATCGTCGCTACACCCTGTTCGATCTCGCGGGCGGGTACGGCGGCTTCATGCAGGCCACGGTCGGCGACCCGCGGTACGAACATTATCAACAGTATCTTTGGTATGATTCCAACAATCGCTACAAAGGGGTTTTTCACCTTACGCTCGGCGGCCGGCCGGCAATTCCGGACGAAAACCCGTACGGTGAATTGGGCGGCGTGATGCTGCCATATCAGATCGGAAACATCCCTCCACCTCTTCCAGATTACAAACCCTTCACATCTCCTCTCGAAAGGTACGGCCTCGAGTAATTGTCGCCTCCCCGTTACTGACGAGGGGGCACAAGAGGGGCCTGACAGCCCGCAAACCAATCCCACATTCGGGAGCGCCAGGTGATCGACCTCGTCAAATCGCTCATTTCCAAGCTGCCCCGCCCAGTCGATGAGTGGGCACGGCTGATCTATGATTTCGTTCCGCCTTCCGTGCGGTATGGCAAGGCGTACGTGGCTGCGTTGACCCTTCTTAGGGAAAGCGAGACCTGGGGCCCCTCCGAATTCGCCGAATACCAGCGACGGCTCCTGAGCAAGCTGATTCATCATTGCGCCGAGAACGTGCCCTATTATAGGGAGTTGTTCCGAGAGCACGGCATCCGGCCGGATGATGTGAAGACGGCCGACGACCTGGAAAGAATCCCCTTTCTGACCAAGGAGATCGTCAGAAAGAGAAAGGAAGACCTGCTTGCGGTCAATATACCTGCCAGGCGGCGCTTGACCGTGCGCACCAGCGGATCGACAGGGACACCGTTGGAGTTCGCCATCGACAGGGCCACGCGCGCTATGGAGCGCGCTCTGGCTGTACGGCATCTCAAATGGCTCGGATGGAAAAAAGGTGACGTGGTCGCCGAAATCCGTGCGGCCACTTTTTCAGACTCCGGGCGCACCTACCGGTACTTTCCGGCCTCGCGGCAGGTAGTATTCGACTTCACCGCATTAGATGACGAGAAGTTGCAGCGGGTCGTGGAAACACTCCACGCGTTCCGGCCGAAGTACATCCGTGCCCTACCGTGGTCGGTTTTCCTGCTGGCGAGATGGATGGAGCGCAACAACAAGGCAGCCCCGCCTGTTCGATACGTTATCACTGCTTCAGAGAACCTCAGACCGGCAATGAAGGAGCACGTAGAGCGCGTCTTCAAGGTTCCGGTCATCGATCACTACGGTCAGAACGAACAGGTCGCCTATGCTTTTCAGTGTGCGTACGGCATCGGGTACCATGTCCAAAGAGAGATGAGCATTGTGGAGCTTATTCGGACATCCGACGGCAACAGCGAAATCGTCGGCACATGTCTCCACAACTACGCGATGCCCTTCCTCAGGTATCGAACCGGGGACTTCGCGCTCTCTCGAGACGAGCTGTGTCCATGCGGGAGAACAGGCCCCACTCTGGCCTCGATCAACGGCAGGGAGGTCGATGTAATCGTCACACCCGAAGGACGGCTCATCGCACCCGGACCACTTGATTTCGCGTTCTATCGACTGCCGGAGATCAAAGAAGCACAGATCATCCAGGAAGATGTCTCAGGAATTCTGGTGAAAGTCGCTGCGTGGGATCGGTTGTCCGAACAGACGCGAGCTGCGCTCGCAAGAGACCTTGCTGCATTACTGAAGTCCGACCGCCTGGAAGTACGAATTGAGGAGGTCGAAGAGATCTCGCGTACCCCGGGCGGCAAGAAACTTTTTCTTGTTTCTCACTTGAAGTTGGACCATTATTCAATGGGGCTCTAAGGGCCGACAATTCGTCACGGAATTTGCGAATCGGGTGGTGAGCGTTTCGGGGGAGCGTGTGGCGCCGCGAGGGATTTCAGTTGCCACTGGAGACCGGTATCGACCCCGGTTTTGCTCGCCATGAGAAACGGGCTGCTTCATTCCAGTTGGGACTTGATCGTAAGGGAACAGAGCAAGTGATATCGAGGTGTGCTCCCGATCCATGTACAAGCCGTACAAGCCCTACCAGATTTTTCTCGTCATTGCGGACGCGGTATTCACTATCGTTGTCTTTATGGCAATGACCCAGCTGCGGCCGTATTTGCCCGGCCGGTTCGTTCATCCGGAGGATATGCTGGTCGAGCCGTCGGTGTATTTCGCTGCGGCAGTTCTATGGGTGACGCTGGGAGGCTTTACCGGCGTCTATGATCTGGCGCGGCTGCCTTTTTTCGGCAAGCAGGCGGGGCGTTTCACCTTCGCGCACATGATGGCTACCTTAGTCTTTGCCGGCTTCTTGTACTTCTCATATCGGGAAGTCTCCCGGATGCTGGTTGTCTATTTTGCCTTGGTCAATTACCTGATACTGTTTTTCACGCGCTACGCCCTCACACGGTTTCTTCGGAGCAAGCGGAGCCATGTGCGACGGACCAATGTGCTGATTGTGGGCACTTCCGACACGGCTACAAGTCTCGCACGTGCCATCGTGGATAAGCTCAGTTTGGTCTATCATATAGTCGGGTTCGTGGATGACCGGAGCAACTTCCCTTCGTGCCTTGCCGGATTATGGATGGGAGCGCTCGATGATATACCGCGTCTGGTGCGGGAACACGAAGTGGAACTCGTGCTCATCGCACTTGCCAACGGGGAGTCCCATACAGTGGAGAAACTCGTCCAGGAGCTTTACCCGATGCCGGTCCGAATATACGTGGTGCCGGACCTGCTTAGTCTCACCTTTCTCAATTCGGAAGTGGACAGTGTGGCGGATATTCCGGTTATCGGAATCCGGGAGCCTCGGGTCCACGGGACCCAGTGGGTGATCAAACGTGCCCTCGACCTTGTCGTGGCCTCCGTGCTTCTACTCGTGACGTGGCCGCTGTTTGCTCTGATAGCTATTGCCATCAAGCTCGAGTCGCGGGGTCCGGTGATCTACGCTTCGGAACGAGTCGGAGCGAACGGCAAGGTGTTCAAGATGCTCAAATTCCGGTCCATGATCGTGGGCGCCGATAAACTCCAAGAGAAGGTCGTTGAGACGGATGCCAAGGGAAGACCGGTATTCAAGACAATCCAAGACCCGCGAGTTACGCGAGTAGGCAGGTGGCTTCGTAGAACCTCACTCGACGAGCTGCCTCAGTTGTTCAATGTGCTCAAAGGAGAGATGTCGCTTGTTGGACCGCGTCCCGAGCAACCATTCATCACGAAGACGTACGAGCCCTGGCAATGGATGCGCCTCGCGGTTCCGCCCGGCATCACAGGTCTCTGGCAGGTTTCCGGCCGCAGCGACCTGCCCATGCACCTCAATACTCGTCTGGACATCCATTACGCGCGGAACTTCTCGCTCCTTCTGGATCTGAAGATCCTTCTCAAGACAATCCTGGTCGTGATTGGGGGAAAAGGAGCTTACTAGTAGATCGCTTCGTAAGTAGCTCGCCACGTTGCCGGAAACGACCTGAGGAATTGAACAACGTGATATGCTTTGTAGGGGCAGGTTTCACACTCGCGCCGTACCCAAGGCCGTGGATGACAACCACATAAAGGCATTTCTGAATCGATCTACTAGCACCGATACTCACGCGAACAAAGGAGCGGCCGGATGCCTCCTCCGCTTCGGGCGTCGAGCCAACTGCGCTTCAGAGTCATACCGGCCTCCCACGAAAGCTGGATCGTTGACCACGAAATGGTGAGAAGAAAGCCACTATGTTCGGCGTCTGGCGTTCGCTACCAGGATGGCCTTTTGTCGCTCGGTAGGAATGCGGGTAAAGTTGTCCATCGCTGCAATGACGATTTCACGAGGAGACACACCCAACGTCTGTGCGAGTTCGGCGACCTTGGTCGACAGGTCATCCGGCAGGATGAACCGGTCGGGCATCTTAGGTTCAGTCATGTGATAGTGCCTATTTGAGGTGCTGGCCGGCTTCACGGGATCCGTGGAAACACGGTGAGCAGTCCACGGCATCGCTCGATATCTTTTCGTATCTGATCCTTCAACTCATCCGGGCCGCTGAAGGTCATTTCCGGCCTGAGTCTGTCCACTACATAGACCTTCAGTGTTTCACCGTAAAGGTCCGCGGAGAAATCCAGGATATGCACTTCGAAAGAGATTCGACGATCCTTAAACGTCGGATTGCGCCCAATATTCATGACCGCCGGATGGGTTTCCGTCCCGACTCTGCAATACGCGGCGTACACCCCCTCGGGTGGTTGCAGTTTGGCTTCCGGCCTGATGTTTGCGGTCGGAAAGCCAAGCAGTTTGCCTCGATGGTGTCCGTGCACAACTTTTCCTTCGATGGTGAACTCCCGCCCCAAGAGCCGGTTTGCCTGACAAATCTCTCCATTGAGGAGATGCTCGCGGATGCGGCTGGACGAAACCCGCTCATCTCCAATAATCACCGACGGAACCACATGAACGCGAAAACCCATTTCCGGTGCCATCTGTTTCAGTGTTTCCGCCGTTCCGCTCCGCTCTCTGCCGAATCTGTAATTCTCTCCGATGAAGATGTCCGCGACACCGAGTTCTTCCACCAGGATGTTGGCGACGAATTCCTCGGGGGTCTGTCGTGCAAACTCGCGGGTGAACTCTGCAAGCACGAGCACATTGATCCCGAGGTATTCCATGATGTCGGCCCGTTCCCGGAAGGTTGTTATGCGCGGTATTTCCGGTGCCTTATTGAGCACCACCCTTGGGTGAGGATCAAAAGTGTAGACGATCGCGTCGTGACGTCGCTGCCGGGCCGCTGCGACGGTCTGCCTAAGGATTTCCTGGTGCCCGAGATGCACTCCGTCGAAATTGCCCAACGCTACTGCGGGCCGATGAAATCTCTGATATATTTTCTCGCGAACGCGAATAATTTCCATAGGTTGATCTTGACCCCTCCATTCCGGACCGGAGCAGCCTGCAACGCAGTGGGGGCGAGAATCAACCCGACCCTACGAGTGCAGATCGTGGGACCACTTTGCTGGTCTACGGTTTCGGGGGCTCCCCGATCAGCACATCCGGCACGCCGGATTCGAGCGATGATTTGTCCGACGGGGCCGCTTCAGCTTGAGAGCGAAGGCCCTCCACTTCCTTGGTCAATTCTTCCGCTTCTCGCGTCTTTTCCGTCAACCGCCGCTGAAGGGCCGTTGTTTCCGCCTGGAGCTGCTCGATCTGTTTGTTCAGTCCGTCAACCACACCTTGGTGTTCCTGGTGGGTTTTGATCATACGACGGCGTTCCCCGATCCACTTCAACTGAGTGATAAAGTCTCCCAGGGCAGCTACAATTATGCCTACCGAGACGCAGAAAGTCACGAGTTCCCAAAACGCTACTTTGATCGGCTCAGCCAGCCCGAAGTAGGTGATCGTAAGTTCAACGTCTTTGTTCTTCATGAACAACGAGATGATAAATATTACGAACGCTAGCTCGATCAGTCTCTTGATGAGTCTCATTTCTTCTCCTTCGGCGGCGTGGGGGGGAACTCTTCCCGGAAGCATGTGTGCAATTTCTTCCAAGTCTGGCGGATGTGTTCCGAGATAATACGTACGTCCGCCAGCACGGGCAGGCAATTGGTGTCGCCTCGCCAACGAGGCACGACGTGATAGTGCAAGTGATCGTCAATGCCGGCACCCGCATCAACACCAATGTTAAGTCCCAGATTGAAACCTGTAGGCCGCATCACGCTCCTCAGGACTTTGACGGCCCGTGTGACTTCCTCGATAAGAAGGCTGTTCTCTTCGGGGGAGAGTTCGCAAATATCGGAAACATGCCGGTACGGGCACACGAGAAGATGGCCGTTATTATAAGGAAACTTATTCATGATCGTGAACGCGCCCTCGGCCCGGTGCACGATCAGGTTCTCGTCGTCATTGTCATCGGCGGGCTTGGTGCAGAATATGCAGCCAGGTTCTCTCTCCTTGCCGAGGATGTAGTCGATCCTCCACGGAGCATACAATCGTTCCATTTGCGCCTTTTTCCGAAACGCCGAGAACCGGTCGGTCAGCGTTCCACACGAAAGTGCTTCCCTTCAATAATATCGCCGGCAATGTCAATGACACCGACCGTTCCTGCCCCGCGGTACCCCCTCGCGGTGGCCGAGCCCGGGTTAAACATCCACACGCCATCCACCTTTCCCCAGAAAGGCACGTGGGAATGTCCGTACACAATCACGTCGGGCGGGGGGACGCTGAAACGCTCGATGATGCGACGCTCCAGCCCTTCCCTCGCGCCCCAACCGTGTATGAGGCCGATGCGCTTGTCGCCTGCGTTTATCTCTCGAACGTGAGGGAGATGTCCCGTCACGTTGAATTCATCCATGTTACCGCTCACCGCAATAACGCCGCGATCTCTAAGATACTCGAGCACCGCCAGCGTCACAATATCTCCTGCATGGAGGATCATGTCCATGCCGGCGAGCAACTCATCCATTATGTATTCAAGTGTCGGATCCGGCAACCGCAAGTGAGTGTCCGACATCACCCCTATCTTCATGCTGATTTCTCCCGGTCCGACGACCGCAAATCAGTCCCGTCCGCGGACCGGATAACCATGTCTCCTCCCACAACAATCCTCTCTCCCGCGATGATGACCATACCGCCCACGTCCGTAAATCCCTGAGCCCGATCAAGGACCGCCCTTGATGATTCGCCTCTCACAAGCCGATCGCCGACATCACGGGCAAACGCGGACGCCCAACATGCGGAGCGCGAAATGACGGTAACCGCATGAATTCCCCGACCGGGAACGTAGGTGGAAATACCGAATGGTCTCTTCAGTGGAGGCAACGCCAGCACCAGCCGTTCGTGAAGCGGTGAGCCCGCTGCGTGCAGATATACTTCCAGCGGTGCCGAGCACCGGATGAACGAGTCACCGCCGCTTGAAACAACCACATTCGCCGAGTCCCCTGCAAGATCACGTCCGACGAAATCCGCGATCGCGGCGCTCATGCACGACATCGGGGCCACGTTCGTGCAGCGGCTCGACAAGTCGCTATACCGCACGATCTCGGGCGCGGATGCATAGATCTGGATAGGCGCGGCAGCTTCTCTGAAGGCAGGATGTTGTCTGAGGTATTCTTCGATCTGGTACCGATAGCGGAAAACACAGTCTTTAACTTTGGCACTCAAATCGCTCTGGGCTTGAACGTACAGATTGGTCTCGCGGACTTCCACCTCGAAACTCGACGCGTGGTCGAATCGGATGCGGTTCCGATAGTTCTTTCTCTCATAGATGTCGTAAATCGACGCCATGGCCGCAGCCGTCTTTTTGCGCTCTTCCGTGCCATGCACGAATCGGTTACCCGTGATTATTCACAGGCTTATCAGGGTGTCAAGGATAATTTCCGCAAGTATTGGGGATATCGAGCGTATAAATGGCCTGTGCCGACGGCTCACCCGGGAGCATCGCCGCCAATCAAACTCAGCGACCACGGAGGAATGTCGGGGGACGTTTGAAGCATCTTCCACAAGTTGCAGACCGGTAGATCGATTCGTTGGAGCCTTGCCAACCTGATATGCATTGGGGCAGGTCTCAGCCCCGCCCCTTCCTGGAACCACCCAGACGACAACAGAAACAGATTTCTGAATCGACCTGCTAGAGCAAGCCGTGGGCTTCTTTAGCGGCAGTAAGGGTGTTCTTCATTAGCATGGCAATGGTCATAGGACCGACACCGCCTGGAACCGGGGTTATTGCCGCGGCCTTTTCCTTTACCGCCTCGAAGTCCACGTCGCCAACGAGCTTCCAACCCCTCTCCGTTCCGGGAGCTTCCACACGGTTGATGCCGACGTCAATCACAACCACGCCTTCCTTCACCATGTCTCCCTTGAGGAATTCAGGTTGACCCATCGCTGCGATGATGATATCGGCGCCAAGACACTTTTCTTTGAGGTTTTTTGTCTTCGTGTGGCACATCATCACCGTGGCGTTCATATTTCGCTGATCGAGCATATTCGAGAGCGGACGGCCAACGATATTGCTTCGGCCGAGAATCACCACATCCGCCCCGGAGGTGGTAAACCCCCCGCGTTTGATAAGTTCGAGGCAGCCGGCCGGCGTGCACGGGAGAAAACGCACTTCGCCGATGCTGATAAGTCCGACGTTGTAAGGATGGAAGCAGTCTACGTCCTTTTCAGGAAGAATTGACCTCAAGATCTTCGTCTCAGGAATGTGCTTGGGCAGCGGAAGCTGGCACAAAATGCCATGTACCGACTTGTCCTTATTGTAGCCGTCAATCACACCGAGGAGCTGGTCCGTGGTGGCATCGGCAGGGAGCACCGTTTCGAGGGAACGGATTCCGATGTACTCGCACGCCTTCTTCTTGTTGCTCACATACACTTTGGACGCGGGGTCATCGCCCACAAGGATGACCGCGAGGCAGGGCTCCACGCCTTTCCCTTTGAGTCCTACCACCTCATCCTTCATTTCATCTTTCATCTGCTGGGAAACTTCGTTGCCGTTGATAATCCTGGCCGCCATGTATACCTCCTTTTCATCATGCTCACATATCTTCCCCTGCCGGTCGGCAGGAGAGTCAAAAAGCCGGTTTGCGCGTGTTATCCGGCGTGCGGTTGTGTGGAGGCGGTCTCGTCCCGCTCCAGGTGCGATGCTATCTCCTCGATAGCAGAATGGATTACCGGATCGTCCAGGTTCGG
Organism: Desulfomonile sp.; assembly: GCA_020216785.1. GTDB lineage: Bacteria > Desulfobacterota > Desulfomonilia > Desulfomonilales > Desulfomonilaceae > JAIWNO01. The sequence continues at coordinate 1,301 of JAIWNO010000086.1, read as the reverse complement.
GGGGCGACTTTCCAGGTCGGCCGCAGCGATCTCCTCGGAAAACGGAAGCACACCCACAAGCGGAATTCCGTTCAGGTTTCTGAAGAGAAAGTCGACCTGTGCCTCATTCCGAATCTTGCTGCCCACTGCAAAAACCTTATGCAGGCCCATGTCATGGGTAAGCTGCCTCACTTTGGCCGCAGTTTCGATACTTCGATGACCGGGCTCGACGACTACCACAAAACGGTCCACCGCCTGAGCCGTGCCGCGTCCGAGGTGCTCGATTCCGGCCTCCATGTCCATGATGATCAGGTCTTTATGATAGAGCACCAAGTGGCTCATGAGCGCCTTGAGCAACGTGCTCTCGGGGCATATGCACCCACCGCCGCCTTTCTTGACCGTGCCCATCACAAGCAGCCGGACACCGTCTTTCTCCCGGCCAAGCGCTTCAGGCAGGTCGTCCACCTTAGGATTAAGCTTGAAGAAGCCGCCAATAGTGCCCGGCTTTGCGCCGGTGCGTTCGTGGATCAGTTGATCCATATTGGCCACGGGTACGATCCCCGTTGTGTCGATGCCGAGCGCGGAGCCAAGGTTCGCGTCCGGGTCGGCATCAACCGCGAGCACGCGGTACCCGCGTCTGGCCCAGTAGCGCGCAAGCAGGCTCGCCAGGGTCGTCTTTCCCACACCGCCTTTTCCCGATACAGCTATTTTCATACCAATCCTCGCTGGAGCCCTGATTCGGCCATAAGCTCTAGCATAACCTTGTGCATCCTAACGGGAAAAGGAAGGCGCTACCGCGCCGCCTTCACCAATTCTAAGACGGCCATCTGACCGGCTACCGCCATGTCCTCGGCGCTGAAGAACAGCTCGGCTGTATCATCGAACAGCACCGTAGCCTCAGGAGAGAACTCCTCGTCACCTTTCCATACCAGGCAGGTGATCGGAACGTACGGAAAGTAGGTCAATTCAACGGATGCGTCCGCTTCCTGAAGCATCTTGCCGCCCAGCCGTTCCCCGGCCGCGACCATGGCCTCGGGACTTGAGCCGAATACTTTGATCAATATGTCCTTGGTTCTCCGGTTGAACGCCGGCTCGTAGAAGTGGCCTTCCTTGAATTCACGGAAATGCTTGAGCCTTCCGCTCGGTTGCCGCCCAGGAGCATTATTCAGGTAGTGCAACGCCAGAATCGCCAGCCAGACGGGGGCCTCCTCGCCCGTCTCCTTTATGCTGAACGTGCCCGTGGCGGTGTCAAGGACGATATGCTTGTCAAGGTGAGGGATGATCACCTTGCGGTCTTCGTACGACACGCCCGCATATGAGGC
>JAIWNO010000085.1 GCA_020216785.1 Desulfomonile sp. | reverse complement strand
AACCCGGCCGGGGTCCTTACGACCAAAGGCCTCGAGACCGAGCTTCAGGGCGTGCTCGTAGTTCTCCTGCGTCGGAAGCTCGGGCCGGGACAAATCATTAATATTGAGCATATGTCAGATCGTCAGTCGCCGGACCGCCACCACGTTGTCCAGCTTTCTCAGGGCCTCCAGACCTTCGTCGTCAGGTCTGGAGTCCAAATTGAGAAACAGGAGCGCCTCGCCGCCTTCTTTCGCACGAGCGAACTGGAAGTGGGAAATATTGATATTACGCTCCCCTAGAGTCTTACCGACATTGCCGATCACGCCGGGTTTATCTTTAGCCTCGATGAGAAGCAAATCGCCTGAGAGGTCGAACTCGCCTCGATAAAGCCCGTACCGCACCATACGCGGCTCAGCCAGGCCGAAGAGGGTTCCCTCGACCACATGTTCACGCCGCGCAGTAACGACCTTGTAACGTAGGACTGATACGAAGTTTTCGCTCTTGCTTACTCGTGTCTCTGACAGCGTGATCCCGCGCTCCGCTGCCACCGCGGGAGCGTTCACCTGGTTGACGTCCTCCTTGAGGATGGGTGTAAGCAACCCTGTGAGGAACGTTGTCGTCATAGGACCGAATTCCATGTCCGCAGCGTCGCCGGAGTACTGCGCTTCAACGCTCTTTATACCGGTCTGGATCATCTGACCGACAAAGAGGCCCAAGCGTTGAGAGAGGTCCAAGTAAGGCCGCAACGTGACCAACGCCTCACCAGAGACTGCCGGAGCGTTGACAGCGTTGCGGATCGTTCCGTCCAGGAGATAATCCCGGATCTGCTGAGCGATCCCGATGGCAACATTTTCTTGAGCTTCCTTCGTGGATGCCCCGAGGTGCGGCGTGCATATCACACGTTCCAAATCGATGAGTCTGCGATTCTGCGGAGGTTCCACGGTATACACGTCAAGCGCTGCGCCCGCGACTTTGCCCGATTCGATGGCATCCGCGAGGTCGTCCTCGTTCACCACCGGCCCCCGAGAGCAGTTGATAATGCGGACCCCGTCCTTCATCTTGTCGATGTTGGCTTTGCAGATCAGGTTTCTCGTCTCGTCGGTGAGCGGAACGTGCAAGGTGATAAAGTCGGATTGGCGAAAAACCTCCTCGAGGGAGCCCAACTTGATCCCCATTTGATTGGCCTTCTCTTCAGACAGGAACGGATCGAACGCGATAATGTGCATGCCCAGTCCTTGGGCTCGGTCTGCAACAATGGCCCCGATGCGGCCAAGGCCAATGATTCCGAGGGTCTTATTGTAGATTTCTGTGCCGCCGAATTTCTTTTTCTCCCATTTGCCTGCCTTCATAGAGGCGTGAGCCTGAGGGATGTTCCGAGCCAAAGACATCATCATTGACAGCGTGTGCTCAGCAGTGGTGACCGAATTCCCTCCCGGCACGTTCATAACGACGATCCCACGCTTGGTTGCAGCGGGAGTGTCCACATTGTCGAGACCCGTCCCTGCGCGACCGACGACCCGTAGCTTATCCGCTACCGCTATTACGTCGGCGGTCACTTTAGTGGCTCCGCGAATGGCTAATCCGTGATATTCGCCGATGATCGCCTTCAGTTCGTCAGGACTGAGGCTATTCTTGACGTCAACTTCGATTCCTTCTGCGTCGCGAAGGATTTGCACTCCAACTTCGGAAAGGTTGTCCGAAACAAGAACTTTCACGGCGAATACCTCCTTCTTCTTTCCTGGGTGCCCTCGCGCATGAGTCGGCGCTTCCATAAGGCTGCCGTGGAGAAACAAGCCAGACCGACACCAGGACAATCGTGGCCTAGGTTCCTCACGCACTACAGAGCTTCAAGGCCCCGTGCGAACGCCGACCTGCGCCGCGATCCGTTCCGCCGTGCGCACCACGCGATAACGCGTTGCCCCCCCATGATTCCATCAGCCGCCGGGCCGCGCCGACCAATTGCTCCGGCAATGATCAGAAGTATTGCATTGTTAGCAGGAACTGCCATGCATGTCAAGGCAGCCATCCACAAAACAGCAATGAAAAACGAGGTTGAACGACGGAGTGGTGGTGATTGGTCGGGATGGGGCATGGCTTGGGGGGTCTGGTTGAGAATGAGCTATGCCGCTGCGCCGATGTTACGGTGCGGATAGATTTTTGTTTGCTGTGACAGAGGATACGGACAGAGGAGCGAGGAGTTGTTTAGGATGTGTCTGGAGAAAACCTGATCTGCAATGGTGCCTGACGTATGGCAGTGAAAAGGGCGTTCGTCAGTTCATCGCTGTCCGCAAAACAACTCACTCTTCGTTGCTGCCTAACCACATCGTGTCTTGCGGAAGGAGGCCGTCACCTGATATGAGCTTGCGGCAAGCTTTGTATCGAACAGCCCGACGCGAATACAGGGATGATTTTCTATTCCAGTGACAAACCCAATCCTCATCTGCGATCCTTTGTCGAGGAGCACGCCGGCAGGCAGCGCTCGTCTCTTAAGAAAACACGTTACACCGTGGGAGAGTTCCACCACACGATCGAGACCACCAAAAACTCGCCAATATACGGTCTGCATCCGTACCATCTCGGCAAAAAACCTCACGACGCTGTGGACGCCTATATACGTCATTACACCACGACCGGCGATCTCGTGCTCGATCCGTTCTGCGGATCCGGTAGCACTGCAGTAGCCGCGGTCGCCGCTGGCCGCTGGGCGGTGGCCATCGATGCTTCGCCTGCAGCCACATTCATATCCCGGTTTTACCTCGCTTCGAGCGATCCGGTTGATTTGAAGCACCGATTCGCTTCCATGCTCGACACAGCCAAGCCCGACCTGGAATTCCTCTATCGCACCATCTGCCACCGATGCGGCGGTCCTGCAACGATTCACTACCTGATTTACTCGAACATATACGCGTGTCCCGTATGCGGCGCACAAATCTCATTGTACGAGGCGCTGGCGCGACACCCGCGTGGTTGCCGATGCCGTTGCGGTGGGGCGCGAATCTCTTCCCGCAATGAAATCCTTGGATACAACCCCGTGGCCGTATGCTTTTCATGCGCGGGATCCTGTCGGCCGCGTAGGTCAATCCGATCGGTTGTCGGCACGGCGGAGGAGCAGCGGGCTTTCGAGGAGATCGACCTCGCTTCTCTGAGCGAGCTGGAACGGATCCCGGTGCCGTATCGAGTTCCGCGCGCGTTTATGATGCATGTGATGGATCCTTCCGAACCGTGGGGAGATGAATGGCGTCCCAGTCGCAACTTTAGAAAGGTTACCGACCTTTTTACCCATCGGAACCTGTGGGCGCTGGCGGCACTCTTTCACGCCGCGGGAATGGACGACGACTTGCGTGCAGTTCTCACCGCCGGCATGTTTGCGGTGAGCCGCAAGGCGCAACATTTGGACGGTGGAGGCGGATATATTCCCGGCACGTGGGCGCTGCCCCCCATGTCGAAGCAGCGAAATGTCGAGGAAAGTCTGAAGCGGGTCTTTACACGGATTTTCCGGGGCAAGCAGGCGCTCAGGCCGCTGATCGCGTCAGGCAATGCGTGCATTTCGACTCAGTCTGCCACTTCTTTGGCGCAGATTCCGGACGAATCGATTGACTACATCTTCACGGACCCGCCGTACGGCGGAGTGGTCCAGTATGCGGAATTGAACTTTGTGTGGGAAGCGTGGCTGGGGCTGAGCACCGAGTGGCATAATCACGAGATCATCGTCAACAAGACCCGCGGCAAGAGCGATATGTTCTGGGCGGATATGATGCGCCAGGCTATGGGCGAGTGTCACCGGGTTCTGAAGCCCGACCGATGGCTCTCTCTCTGCTACCATGACACTTCGCCGGCAGGTTGGCGATTGATCCGGGAGATCATGACCGACGCGGGGTTCGTGCCTGGGGACTGCCCGCGTGCTACGACTATCGACACCGGTTCCCGAACATACAATCAACGGATGCACGACAAGCTCGTCAAAAGAGACCTGGTGGTGAACTTCCGCAAGCCCCGATCGCGATCATACAGCGTGCCGGCCTCAACGGCCACCTCTTCCGCAGAATTCCTTGATCGAGCGCTCGGCGTGATCCGGGAGTTCCTCAAAGAGAATCCAGGAGCCACGAAAGACCGAATCTACGACCACCTCGTCAGCGCGATGGTACGCTCGGGCAGAATACAGGCGCACAACTTTGACAGACTCCTGCAAAAGGCCGCAGAGCCGGATGGGAAGGGCGCCGGCCGCTGGTTTGTCAAAGGCTCGACATGATGCAATGAGACTGCAACCTGTGATTAGGTGACCGGGTGAGACAAGGCAGGCTCAGAAATGACAGTTGATACGGCCTCTCGTGGCGTCAGTCGGCGTGAAAGATCACAACGGGCGACCGCCGGTCGCCCCTACAAGAGACTACCCTGAATTGCTCGAATGTCCCGAATCGGCCCCACTCGCCTCGCGCTTGTTTCTTTCCACAAGCAATCGGTTGAGGCCCCCTTCATCCAATATGAGCCTGTACGGCCGGCGAATCAGCCACCGACTCCGCGCAGCGGGCAACACCCCGATGGGCTTCGTGCCGAGGAGCAAGTGTAGCTCCTCGCCGTCTCGCCGCCGAATCGCGATCGTTCGGACCTCGGGCAACAAAGATCGAAGCAACCGAAGCACGCCGGAAGCCGCAAGCAATCGATAGGGTCGATGCAGCAACCGCGAGATCCCCCGCGTTATGGCGGAGTGCGCGGCGAGCGCCGAAGCCGTGATCCGGCCCCTCAGACCGCCGTGAACAGCGCGCTTCCCGTCTTCTCCGTCGGCATAGACCACCTTACCAATGATGCGGTCCCACGAAATGGGCATCGGGTCTCGATTCGCATTGGCGTCGCCCTTGGTGGTTAGCCACTGCCCATCCACTGCGATCACCCGGTGCACGATCGCGACATCGCCATCTTCCGGCTGAAACACCACCACGTCACCCACCGCGAGGTGTTCCGGACCACACGGCACAACGTGGAGCACGTCAGCGGGTTTCAGGGCCGGGCCCATGCTCAATCCGCCATAGAGGAACCGATGAGCGGCTGCCGTTAAGGGGCTCGGCTCAACAGCGTTGCGCTGCTTCTTCTCCATGAGAGAATCCCTCTGCTACCCGGCGGCGAACAAGCGAAAAGGAATGTGGATTTCAAAAGGCATACGGCTTCCTACCTGACACGGGATGGCTGGAAAGCTTGCCCCACATCACAGACTCCTCTGTACAATGATAGTCTTGACGGAAAACCGTCGTTACTCGAGGCTTTCGTCCCGTCCAGGCAATACACATTCGATCTCTTTCCAAAACCTGCCCTCCCGCGCGACCCTCAACTCATATGCCGACACCTGTGACGTCACGCTGCAAACATTGGCGAACACCTGCTTCCGGAGGGCGATGTCGTCGTCAGGATGCGAACTCTCCCAATGTGGCCTCGTGAAATATCGCAGCGTCATGGACATCATCCGAGCAGCAGCAGCGCCGCGACCCAGAGCAAATACCTCGTCCTGCGAGGCCTGAGAGAGGAAAAAGATCGCGCTCAACGGCACCCCTCGCTCGACGGACCGGTTCGTCGACACGCACGATCCGCGAACAAGGTCGCTCCACGTGGGCAAGGGATGTGCCCAAAGCCTCCCTCTCGAGGAGGGGACAACAAGGGTTTCATCGTCGCAGAGCCATTTCCAGGGCTCGGGAACACGAAGACAGCATGTCGTCTTGCCGACGCCACCGTCCGCCAGCAGGAGCACACCTTGTCCACACGACACAAGTAGTGCTGCATGAAGCGGAACAGCGCCGTGCGCGGCAAGCGCATGATAGAGCACGCATGTGGCGTCTGCCATAGAGGCGAAATTCGTTGCAGGATTGTCCCACCAACGGATCTCGCAGATCGTTTCCGCCGAGACAGGATGATACCAGAATCGGGCAAGATCGAGTTTCTTCCAGTGCCAATCTTTACCAGGCAGGCGATCCAAGACCCCCTGGCCGTCACGGCTTGAAAAGCCACTGCTGAAACGTTTCGCCCGACCTCGCTCGACGAACCTGATTGTGGGTCTGCCCAATAAGGTCGATCTCTGTACTCGGATGATATCCGCGAACAACGCGAGCCATCCCTCCGTCCCGGGACCCGCGTGCAGGCCGCATTGCAGCGCGTCTCCGAGTTTCACAGAGTACGTCGCTCCGACCGGTAGCGAACGGGCGCCGGAAACGAGCGGCGGGGACTCTAAGTGACCGCACGACATTGCGTCGGCGCTCATCGCTCTTGAACGGTAAGATCTTTTGGAATTCCGCAAAGATGGCTCACTTCAGCCAGTGGGATTGCCACCGGCGGAGCAACCAATCGACCCGGCACGTCCTCCCGAGCATGTGAGCGTACTCCCCGCCAGACATGCCTGGCCTCCAGCGCCGCCGCCGGCACCACATCCGAGGCCCACGCTGATGCCGCCTGAGCAGGGATAGCGAGCGCTCCCGCCTGAAACGCAACCGGAGCCACGTGCCCTGTTGCCTCTACTGCAGCGGTAGTCGTTATCTCGACCGGTTGTACATCCCGAGCTCTGGGTCGGACTCGGCGCAGGACCGGTAGAGCATACTCCGATAGCAGAAGGAAGAGTCAAGTCGATGACTTCAGGCTTCATATAGTCCAACGGGAACCTCCATTGAGGATCGCGGATTGGTGCGCTCATTCGGGAATGATCGCTTGAGCGCTCGGCCTTATGAGCGGGACAATCAGGTGCTCAGCCTCGTCTTTGGGAACAAACCGGAAGCCAGCGCTTCTTCACAATACCAGTACGCCGACCAAAGTCGGCCGCCCCGCTGGTAATTGGACGCAACGCAAGCGCCCAAACACAAGTGCTTCATGAGACAGCGGCCGCAAACGCCTTCGAGTTTGGCCGGAAGCCCTTTCCGCAGCTCGTTGAGCACCGGCGAATTCCTCCATACATCTTCAAGTCGGTCATGGGCAGCGTGACCAAACACGAGTTCCGGCACGGTTTCCCCTATCCCGCACAGAGCGTACGACCCGTCGCCCAACACACCGAGTATCCCGAAAATGCCGCACCGGTAGCAGCCGCTTCCAGCAGGACCGAATAAACGGCTCAACGGCCGAAAAGCGGCTGGATGGTCGAAAAAAAGCTCAAGCGTGGTGGATAAGGACAGTTCCACTTCCACCCACCGACCAAGGCTGACAAGCTCCTCAACGGAAAGCGCCTCGCCGCCATCATGCATTTTCTGTCCTCTTGCCGTGGGCTGGACAAGGTTGAACTTCACCGACCCCGCGCCGAGGGCTTCCGCTAGTCGAACCAACGATTCGATGTCATGCTTATTTTGCCGACAGACCGTCATGATAATTTGCGGCTTGAAACCCGCGTCTACGAGATTCCGCACGCCGGTGATCGCGGCCTCAAACGAGCCGGCGACGCCCCGCATCCACTCGTGGGTCTCCGCGTCCGCTCCGTCGAGGCTCACTGAAACGGAAGCGTCTTTGCATGCCCTAATTCTCCGGGCCAAGTCCGCCGTGCACGCGACACCGTTGGTCTCAATTGTAAGGCCAAGCTCGCGTCGTTGAATCTCGTCGAGGATATTGTCGATTCGCGGGTGGATCAGCGGCTCGCCTCCGGTTAGCTTCACGCCCGACAGGCCGAGGGCCTGAGCCTGGTCGAGCACCGAAACGAAGAGGTCGAAATCGAGTGACGGATATGTCCGGGCTCCCGTCTGGAATTGCGGCTCGATCCAGCAATGCCGGCAATGCAGGTTGCACCCGCGGGTCAGATAGAAATAGATCTGATCGAGGGAGTACTCCAGTTGATCGCCTTTGGCCTTTGCGATGATGAGGGTCGGCGGAAGATCGGGCAATTCTCCGCCTGATTGCTTGAAAAGCCTGTAGCACGCATCCGGACTGGGGCGCCAGGCGTCCCGCTCTATCGTGTGCGCAGCAGCGGGGCAGTTTCCCGTGCAGTAATCCACGTAATCGCAATCACGACAAAAGGCGAAGCTGCGGAGCGGAATCTCGACTCGCCGCCGGAGTCGGTTCAGTTCAGAGCTGTTCCGCCATACATCGATTAAATCATCTTTGTTGATGCGGCCGAGTTCCATGTGCGGCAACTGCAGACACGGCACGATCACTCCATCCGCGCGCACGGCCAGCGACTGCATCGGTCCCCCGCAGCCGGTGAGGTATCCGCCGCAAGCGAGCGTCCGTTCGCCCCGCCGCATGGCGGATTCCATCTCACTCCACGTCATGGCTTCCGCGAGAGGACCGGCTGAAGCGGAGATCCGGTCGCCGTATCTCTCTTTCAATTTGATAAGAGTCCGCATCGCCAGGGAACGCTCTTCTACGGTGAGCTGCACTTGGTCTGCGTTCTTCCTGCACAGCCCGAAATGTGACGCGGAATTGGTGGAAAACCCCGGCAAGCCGATTTCTTCCAACAAGAGCGCTGCAATGTTTTCCAAGTCTTCGACATTACGCTTGTGGATCGTGACTCGGACCGAAGCCGGCACTCCGTGCGTCAAGAGAGTCATAAGTCCGTCCAACGCGCGACGGAACGTGCCCCGCCCTCGGAACGACTCATGCGTCGTCGGGATAGAACCGTCGATGGAGACCTGGACTGAGTCACAGGATCCGGTCGAGCTGATGAAGGCGGCCAGTTCATCGGAAATGAGCGTCCCATTGCTCAAAATGGAAAAGCGGATACCCCGCGCTGAAGCGCACCGAACTAATCCCGGGAAATCATCGCGAAAGAAGGGTTCTCCTCCTTGAAAACAGACATGCCCAACCCCACGCCGCTCAAGTTCCTCGAAAAACCGGCACCACTCATCCGCCGGAAGGTCCTCTACGTCCCCCTCACTAGTGAAGTGACTGCAATAGGCGCACTTCAGGTTGCACCGGCCGGTGACGGCAATATCAATGGATTCAGGAGAGCGAAGGAAATCCATGAAACCTCAGGTGAGCGTGACCTCGTACCCCGCGAGTCCCCGGCGGACAAGATCGTCAATGAATTCAACAAGATGAATACCGGCATCTCCCGGGACATTTTCACAGTGAGATTTCAGATCCAGCAGAATCTCTTCCTCCGAGTGCCGGCCGTCCAGTCGCTTCCAGATGAAAACACCCACCGGGTTCAATCCATAACCCATGCAACTCACCGGGTCGAACAGGATTGCCCAATCGTCGAACTCCTCCCTGAGAATTACTTGGGGATTGACTATGGGTTTACCTCTGTGGGACACGCTACCTCCTTGGAGTTCCGGCGGCCTTACGCTGCAGGGCGTCGCCGGTTGGACTGGTAGTAGCTGCTGAAGTATCGGCTTCTGCGATATTGTTCAGCCCCTCCCGGCACCATGTTGAGCACCGAGCCGATCAATCGCGCTCGAGCGGATTCCAGACAAGTCAATGCGGCGACCATCGCGTCCGAAGTAGTGTAACCGTGTCGGGCGACAAGCACTACTCCGTCTGTATGGGCGGCAACGAGGGCCGTGTCTGCAAGCCCTATCAGTGGCGGAGAGTCGATCACCACCACGTCGTATTCAGCCCGGAAGCGAGTCAGAAGACGCTCCAATCGAGAGTTCTTAAGCACAGCGACCGGATTGGCCGTTGGTCCGCCGGCCGGCACGTAATGGAATCCGGGAATCGTCGTTTCTCGAATCGTCTCCCCGAGTGGAAGACTACTATGAGACAGCAACTCCATAAAGCCCGGCGAGTCTGCCGGCACGTGAAATGCGTCGTGAATTCTCGAGCGACGCAAGTCCGCATCAATGAAGATAACACGCTTGGATTCCGACGCAGAGGCAGCAGCAAAACTCAAAGCTACAAAGGTCTTGCCCTCTCCCGGAAGAGCGCTGGAAAAGAGGAGTGTGGCTCCGGAGCTTTTCAAGGTGAGGAAAACCGAGTTGTGCACGATCCGTATCGCGTCCGAAAAAGGGGAAATGGGGACCCAGTAAGGCATCATCTCCAAGAGCGACCCGTCAACGCCGCTCGTGAACGGCCCCCGGATGGGCTCCACCTTCGGAACCTCACCGAGAACCGGCACGCCAAGAC
>JAIWNO010000084.1 GCA_020216785.1 Desulfomonile sp. | reverse complement strand
ATCGCCTGATTTGTTCCGCAGCCTTGACGCGCTTGTCAGACAGACTCGCGGCGGTAGCGGTTCCCACGCCCAACACCAACCCAAGAAGTGTGCCTATTATGAAAATCTTGGTGGTCTGTGGATGCACGGGCTTCGATGGCAGCGACGGAGGACTCTCCACAATGACGGCCTCACGTCGGAGGCCGCGATAAAGCTCTAACTCCTTCAACTTTCGGCGGATTTCGAAAAGGAGTTGCCTGTCGCCCTCCGCGCTCTGTTTGAGTATTTCGAAGCGCAGTCCGGCCGAATTGGTCTTCAAGGCATCACGCTTCAGTTGGGCGTACGCCTCTTCGGCCCTCTTCTCCTTGCTCCAAGCCTCCCTAAGGGCAGATTCAAACGGAGCGGCATCACGATCACGAAGAGCTTGACGCATCAACTCGATCTTGCGCTTGAGCACCACTCGACTTAGCCCGCTACCTTCTTCGCCGGGCAAATCGTGCTCGGTTTGAATTGCTTCCAGTTTGCTGCGCAGGTGCCGGGAGAGATCATCGCTGCCCCGACGTGAGATACCGTCGCCCGTGTTCATAGTTCGTGTCTCGAGGTCCCACCGATCGCGGCGTGATTTCACAAGCTCGTTGGCGGCCTGCCGGAGCTCCATTGCGACCGGTGAGGCTCGGTCGCTATCGAGCACTAATCTATGCTCAGTGGTAAATTCGATGAGTTCCCGTCTGGACATCTCTGCTTGACTCTTCACGTCCTCCATTTCTTTCTCCAGAACGGTTTTGAGACGATCGATCCGCGCGTTGGCTTCTGATGCGTGCTCCCGTTTGAATTCCTCGAGAAAGGAGATCAGCGCTTGCCTTGCCGCAACGGGATCACCTGCAGTGGCTTCGAGCTGCACCAATTCCGATCCATCTGTGGGGCCCGAGTGAGCTGGAGCAAAACTCACCACGGGCTTAGCGCTCGGTGGCTTAGACAGTAGAGCGCCCGTGCCGGAATGCGCGGGGGTGGCTTTGTCGGCAGCCACATAGCGCTGGATCGACTTCTTGATCGCAGTGTGTGAACGCGTAGAGGATTGGAGGCTCGCCTCGTCCTCACCGTCGTCCTCATCCCCGGCAAGATCCTGAAACGACTTGAACATGACCGATATGATCTGGGCATACGGTGTTTCAGGCTCGATGCGCACCACTGCCGTGGACCGGTACGAGGGGGGGGTCAGGACGCAATACCCTATGGCAACGGCTACAGCTGACAGCCAAACAGCGAAAAACAGCCATTTCCTTTCGACGATCACGCCGAACAAACGTACCCATAAAGTTCGGTTACCAACTTGGAAATGTCGTAGAGAGGCCATCGGCGGGTTCACCAGCGTCCTCGAAGAGCGCTCCGTACTTGCAGGCAGCTTCACAAGCGCGTGGAGAGACTCGTTACTCTTCCGGCCGGATCACATCGCAGGATCAAAAATGAACTCCGCAAACCGAGAAAGGGCTTGGGCTGTCCTTCTCCAACGAGCACGCTATCAATGCAACTATACGAAGCTGTCGGGAAGGTTGTCAAGGCAAGCACCAATGAGTTATGCCGAAAACGGGGACCGAAAGGTCAGGGGCTTACGCCGCCTATGAGCGCAAACGAGTCCCAGTCCGTGAGCGGCAAGCCTCGGGCCAGTGCAATTTCCGCCTTGGTCAAGTCAGCCGCGGTAAGGTCCGCGCCGGTCAGGTCCGTACGGACCAGGAACGCGTTTCGGAGATTCGCACCCACAAGCAAGGCGTGACGCAGACTCGCTCCGATCAGGTCCGCTTTGGCCAGATTCGCACCGGAGAGATCCGCTCGATGGAGCACCGACCGGTGAAGATTGGCGCCGGTAAGCTGCGCGAGAGAGAGGTCCGCTCCAGTGAGGTCGGCCTTGGTAATCTTGGCGTCCGACAGGTCGGCGTAATTCAGTACTGCGCCGGTAAGATCCGCACCATAAAGGTACGCTTTCGCCAGGATTGCGCCGGCAAGGTCGGCACCCGCAAGATCAGCGCACATCAGATTGGCTTCGGCGAGGCTTACGCCCGCCTTGACGGCTCGCTCCGCCAGCTCGCGCAACGATCCCGCCTCTCCGCTGTAGATCGGTGAAAAATCAAATCTGTTGATAATTTCGAGTCGCATGAGCGTCCCTCACCAAATTGAGACTTCCGGCTGGTCGCGGGCAGTGAGTGGAACAAAATACACCGCCGCTCGGACGCTTACCGGCCCAGTAATAACCATTATAGCATTTCAACCAAGATGAATCAATATGATTATGCCGTGTTTTCAATTAGTTTTACCATATACATCATTTGAAACATTATGTTTGTTCGTCTATTAAAGGGAAATTCGTTTACATCGATGTTTCGCCTCGGTAGCATATTGGTATCTCGTCACTCGGATCGCCTGTGTCCGGGGCATCGGAAGGAACTCATGAACAGGAAGCATTCTCCACGGGTGACAGCGTACTCTGCCCCCCTTGTGCACAAAACCATCAAGGTGATGAACATGATCCTCACCGCGACGCACAATCCGGGTGTCAGCGAAATCGCCGCGGAGTTGTCGCTCGCCAAATCCACCACCCACGGTATCCTTGCAGCGTTGGAGGCGTCCGGATGGGTGCTCAGGGACCCGGTTACCCGCGGGTACACTTGCGGCCATTATCTGAGCGACTTGGCCGGATCCGCAAAGGTCCGAATTCAGCTCACCGACGAAGCCCGACCCTTTCTTGAGAAGCTCTCCGCTGAAATCGACGAAGACGTATTTCTAGGCATGTTCACGTGGGATTACATTCTCATCCTCGACCAGGTCGAATCGGCAAGAGAACTCAAGGTCGCATCCCGACCCGGCGCGAGATTGTCGATTTTCTCCGGGGCTTCAGGCAAGATGTTCCTCGCGTTTCAGCCTCGCGACGTAGTCACGCGCGTGGTACGGTCGGCAACCCTCCCTCGTTTCACGGCGAAGTCGGTCACCGAACCGGAGGCATATCTCGCGGAATTGGACCGGGTTCGACGGGAAGGGGTTGCCTACGATATCGAGGAATATATTCCCGACGTTCGCGCCACGGCGGCACCCATCTTTCACGGAAAAGGAAGCCGCAGGAGGCTTGTCGCGGGCGTTTGGACCGTGGGGCTGAGCTGGGGCCTCCACGACGGCAAAATCCGGACTGCAGCCGACTTGACCCGCAAGACGGCAGAAGAGATCTCGAAGGCCATTACCGCCCGGGTGCATCGGCACTAGAAGTTCGATTCAGAAATGCGTTGACGTTTTTGTCAGCGTGACTTGCACAGGGACGGGTCTCAGACCTCCCTACGGGTATGTCGCGTTGTTCAAGGCTTCACCATCCCACGATGTTGGCGGCAAGGTAATTGCGAATCGGTCCACTAGGCTTCGGACGATGTGCGATCAAGAGGTGAGGCGGCCGATATGCCTTTTCCGTTGCGAGCGGCTGGTCAGGAAATGTAATCTAGCAGCGTGTCGGGAGCTTGGCTTGGTGTATTTCAGGTAGGAATCCTACCCCAAAAACATCCTTTTCAGGTCATGCCAATATCCATCTATCAACAGGTGTTTATAACTTTCGACCCACCGGAACAGCCTCTCGGGCAGTGTCAAAAGAATCAATTGTTTGTGGCTACCTGTTGATATTATTAACTAAAGCTGCCTGTCTCCATCGGAGACACTGTGCTTTCTTCCAAGTATTTCCCGAGTCCAATGCAAGTTGTCCACAAGGTTAACCCCAAGTTATCCACAGGACGTGTGGAATATCCATATCTCGCTTTGTTTCCATTGTGTTAGGCACAACTGTCTCCGTCCATGTGACTTCAATTACTCTGAGAGCATCGTATCGCAACTCTGTCGAAAGCAATTACCTCTCCTCATGTCACGGCCTGTTGAGGGCAAAATCGCGTTTCTCCGGATGCTCGACCCGAACCAGCTCCTCCATTGCTCGGACCAACAAGTCCGGCTTCGCGTCTGCCGGCAGCCTCTTGCCGTCGAAGAAGATCTGCGGTGTCCCGTTCAGACCGAGTGATAAACCCAGTGCAATGTCCTGCCTCACCCTGAGGTCCGCTGGGGATCCCTCCTGGAGAAGCGCGCGAAATTGGTCGGGATCCAATCTCAAACGCTGCGCGAGCGCGAGCCAAGGAGCGCGCGCGAACTCCCCTTGGTTCGCGAAGAGAAGATTTCCATACGCCCAGAAGAGGTCGTTGCCCCCAAGTACGAACGCGGCCTGGGCAGCGACCGCGGCCTGGCAGCCTTTCGGATGGAGGTCACTGACTAGGCCCTTGTTGCAGTCCGTGGACAGCGGGTAGTGCTTGTACACCAACCGCAATACCCCCGGGTTTCTCGCCACCAAAGCGAGCAGCCAGTTTTTCGCTTGGGGACAAACCGGACATGCGAAATCGCTGAACAACACCAGCGTATGCGGGGCCGAAGCCGTGCCGAATGTCGGGTCGTTCTCGCTCACCGGGATCTCGGCAGCGGGCGCCGCTTTTAGCAAACTCAGGATCACTGCGGGGTTTTCGGCCAGTTCCTGGTATTTCTCTTTCGACTTCGCCAGTGCAAGGGATTTTTCGGCCATCCCGGCCGCGAAAAACACCAGAAGCGACAAAAGCACGCCGCCGGCCACGAAATAGATGCGTTCCCCGAGAGATGCGATTTCGGGCCACAGGAACTCTTGTTTCCTTCTGACGGACCCTACAATCATAACCACGAGGCTGAGCGCATTCACTGCATGGACCACGAGACACCAGGGGCAGATGTGGTCCACCTTGTAAATCATCACGTACAGGAAGTACCAACTGAATCCGATAGCAGCGAAGAAGTAGAGGAGCAGCGTCACCCAGGCCAGTTTTCTCAGCCGCTGGTTGAGGATGGCATTGACCGTCGCCCAGAGCACGAACACAAAACCCATCAACCCGAGCACCGCGGAGCCCACATGGTCGAACAACACCGCATACTCCGTCAGCAGGACTGCGTCACAGTCGATGACGCCATCGGCCTGACAGAGCGGCGACTGACCGACCGCCGCGGTCTCCGTGAGGAGCAGGACATGACGATACGCAAGAAAACCCGAAGCGAAAGTGCCCAGGAGCGCTACTGCCAGGATGACGGCGAACGGCAGTGCGCCGCAAAAATAGGGCCTGTCTTTGGGAATCAATTCGGGTGAAATGGGTTTTGCCCGATTCCTCCACCACCGGATTATCGGATTCACGGATATGTCTTGACGCGGAACCGTCTCCCGTTGCACGTCACCAAACCTCTCTCCTCGACTATCGCTTGGCAAAGCTATTTAATTAAACGACACGGGCAGCCGCGTCAAGGGCCGCCTTTTGGAGTGGGGATCGCTGTCGGCCCGTCTTTGGATTCCGCGTTGCGCGCTTGTTCGAGCGCAAGCCGCAAATTCTGCTGTGTACCCGGGTCGTGCGGAGCAACAACCGCGGCCCTTTGCAGAATTGCAATGGCCTCGAGAACGCGCCCAAGCCGAAGATACGCGAGTGCCAGGTTATTGAGCATAGGAACCGACCGAGGGGATCGTTCCAGCTCTCGGGAAAGCAGATCTACTGCAGCGGCCGGCCGACCCATCTCCGTAAGCACCATTGCCAATCCGCACAGGGCTTGCAAATTTGCAGGATCGATTTCGACAGCTTTCGCCAAGTGCTGCTCAGCACTCTCGAAATCCCCCAGAGAAAGCAAGGCCGTTCCAAGGCTTCCATATGCTTTCCCGAAACCGGGATTCAGCCGCACCGCTTCCCGGAGCTGTTGGATTGCTTCAGCCGCCCTGCCGCCAGTGAGCAGAGCGTTGCCCAGATTGTAATAAGCGGACGCGAGACCGCTACGGAATCTATTTGCCTGCACGATGGCATCTCCCGTCTCTACCCGCGGCTCGGATCGGCGAAGTTCGAGTGCGGTTCGAAATCGTGCCGCCGCATCGTCACTTCGGCCTGCCGCCAAGAGAGCGTGCCCCAGGAAGGTATGTGCACGCCAGCTATCGGGGTTCGACTGAAGGTTGCGTGTCCAAAAGGTGACCGAATCGTGCCAAATCCGCCCCTGAAGGTGTGCCTGGACTCCAAGGAACGTGGCGTAAGCAGCTGCCGCGGCGGCGATGCCATGCCGGAGCGGCGGCGACCGATGCGTACGCAGCGCAGTGATTCCCACAGCCATGCAATAAGCAGCGCCCATCATGGCCAGGTAAACAAAATGATCCGCGACGTACGAGAGGTCCATGTACGAAAAGCGTGTGATTCCCAGCATCGGCAAGAGCGGAACCACGAAATTGACAGCGCCCCACAGCGAGCGACCCCCCAACGCAGCCCGAAACCACACTATCAAGACCGCCGCAGCGAGGAGGCCCGCCAGAGGCAGCCACCACCATACTGAAGTCCAGTCAACGTTCCAACGGGGGTAAATGGGGTCGAGCCCCACAGGGAACAGCACCTTGCCGACGTAAAACCATAACGCTGCTGCAGCGGCGAGAAGCCGCTGCTGCAGCAACGAATCGGCCGCATCTGCTGCCGCTTCCGTTCTCACGGTCACTGCTGCAAACACAATAGAGATGACGAAGAACGGAACCAGTCGAAGCAGAATCTTCCTCAACGGCCGGCTTGCCTGCATACTTCCGCCCGTGCCGCGAGCATTGCCTGCGCCGGTCGGCAGAAACATCTCTGTGGCAAGCAGCACCACGGGGAATACCACCACCGTAGGCTTCGACAGAAGGCCCGCACCAAAGAGCGCCACGGAGAGCGCATAGTTAGCAGGGCTTTCCGTCTTTCTGTGCTTGAAGTACGTCAAGTACGCGGCGAGATAGAACGCTGTCGCAAGAAGCCCTTTCCGCTGTGCAAACCACAGCACTGAAGAGACCTGAAGAGGGTGTATGAGAAAAATCAAGGCAGCGAGCCATGCGACACCGACTCCCTCTCCGAGCGTGTTGATAAGCACAAACACGAGCAGACCGTTCACGAAGTGGAGGAAGATGTTCACCAGCAAGGTCGTCCGCGGAGACGGACCATGTCCTCCCGCGATCCAGCCATCCATCATAAGGCTGATGGAGCCGAGTGGAGCGTAGTAGCCGCTCACGACCTTTCCGCTGAAGTCGGTCAGCAGGCCCCACGTTGTCTGGAAGTAAGTGGTACTCTCCAAGACGCTCCGATATGCGTCGAGGTCCCACATGACGAAGGAGTCGCCGACATTGGGAAGATAAATGGCGAGCAGGATAGCGGCGAGCACTCCGACTGCGGCGAAGTTTTTCATGGTCGTGCGGATAAACAGGCGCTCAATGTTTCGATTCGCGAATTTGGGTGTACCACGAAAACCGCACGAGCACAATTGCGGAGCAGGCGTAAGCATTCACTTACGCGCGGGCGCATGTTGCCAAGGCTTTGATTTTTGGGTTGAGCAGTCTCTCTTCCCCCGCGTAAGTGAACGGATACGAGCAGGCACGCAAAAGCCAGGAAGGCGGACGCGAGATCAGCCAGGGCACACGTTGAATCACGCAGAAAATGCGGCTAATGGGGGTGCCGATTACCAACTTGCGCTCAACATGTATCGATAGCGCTGTAGGCCACACCCCGGATCGAGTCCTAGGCAGGCCCCGCGTGTGCGCCCATATCCGGACAGACGCGTATGCCTACCCCTACACCCGCCCTGCAAGCAGCTACGGCCGGGACACAATTTCATATGAGAGCAGCGATCGGTCGGCCAACACAAATTGCCGAGCCAATTCACTCTCAACGGCTTCAGGATGGTTGGGGCACTCGCGACCATCAGCCGACCAAGCCCGGATACTCAGAAACGGTATAATTCCTCATCGTACAACTGAATCCACTCGCGAGAGAGCGCTTCATGTGCGCCGGCGAGATCATTGACGCCGAGCAGAATGATGGTGTTGCGCGCGGAGATCGATGTGCCGATCCACGAGTAGAGATACTCGACACTGATGTTGGCGAGCTTCAGCGCTTTGAGCAGGGCATTGAGTCCGCCTGGGTGGCGCGGAGGCCCTGCTGCGAGGATTTCCTGGATGCGCGGCTCATATCCGGCTCCCTCCAAGATGTTCGCTACCCTTTCCGGGTCGGGGGCTACAAAGTTGAGCCTGCCGATCTCGCCCGTTGCCGTCACGGTCAGGGCCAGGATGTTGATGCCGGCGCCCCCGAGAAGCTCCGCTATCGCAGAGAGCGCCCCCGGTTTGTTCTCAAGCTGAACTGCCACCTCTCTCACTGTTTTCATCCATATCCTCCATCATGCAACCGCACAGACGAGACGCGGCAAGAACACGCGGGAAATCGCCTCACGCACGGGACGCGATGTACTCGAAGCCTTTCTCGAGGGCCTTTCGGTTAATATCGATCAAAGTGCTCTTCTTCCCCTCAAATACCGTAGCAAGGGCCTTCTCGAGGCCTTTCTCGGTCACAATGCCCGTCACCTTGACCATCGCGCCGAGCATTACCATGTTGAGCGATCGGTCGTTGCCAAGCTCATGAGCGAGAGTATTGGCCGGCACGGGGACGACCTCCACGTCATCCCTGGCCGGCCGCTCGAAAATCAGGTCGCTGTTGAGAAAGATGACTCCGCCCGATTTGACTATATTCTGGTACTTCACCAGGGAAGGATAATTCATTGCAACCACATAATCGGGAGACGACGAAACGGGAGACGCTATCTCGCTGTCCGAAACGACCACCGTGCAGTTGGCCGTGCCGCCGCGGACTTCGGCACCGTACGAGGGAAGGTACGTGACGTGCCTGTCTTCCTCCATTCCGGCCAGAGCGAGCACATACCCCATCATGAGGACGCCTTGTCCCCCGAAACCTGAAAAGATACTCTTAAGCAACATCCTTGATCACCTTGAGCGGGAAGAATTTGGTCATGGTCTCGTCGACCCATCGGGCCGCCTGAACCGGCGTCATCTTCCAATTGGTAGGACACGGCGAGAGGACCTCCACCAGCGAAAAGCCTCTGTCCTCCAATTGCGTCACGAAGGCCTTCCTAATGGCCTTCTTTGTCCGCATGATCCCCTTGGGGTTCGAGACCGTCGTCCGCTCGATGTAGACGCTTCCTTCAGCCAGACCGAGCATGGCGCTCAAGTCGAGGGGATTGCCGTCACGTAGGGGTACACGACCACCCGGCGAGGTCGTCGTTTCCTGGCCCGGGATAGTGGTCGGCGCCATTTGGCCGCCGGTCATGCCGTAGACTGCGTTGTTCACGAAGATCGAAGTCACCCGCTCCCCGCGATTGGCCGCGTGGATAGTCTCCGCGGTGCCGATGGCGGCAATGTCGCCGTCACCTTGGTAGGTGAAGACGACCCGATCGGGCAGGATGCGCTTCACACCGGTTGCCACTGCGGCGGCCCTCCCGTGAGGGGCCTCGACCATGTCTACGTCGAAGTAGTTATACGCAAGCACCGCACATCCCGCGGGCGGCACGCCGATTGTCTTTTCACGGATGTTCAACTCGTCGATTACTTCCGCCACCAGCCGATGAATAATGCTGTGGCCGCAGCCCGGACAGTAATGGAACGGGGTGGACTTCAACGATACCGGTTTGGAGAAAACCTTTTTCACCTCGTCACTTCCTCTCTCATGTGAGCGCTCTCCTCAGGCGCTCGCTCACCATCGCGCGTGCATTCCCACGACCTCTCGGGAGGCCGCATTCCGGTATGCCGATGATATCGCGTTGGCAATCTCCTCGGGTGTGGAGACCACTCCTCCGGGGCGACCGTAGAATAGCACTTCCGAGCGGCCTTCCACCGCGAGGCGGACATCTTCGACCATCTGGCCGATACTCATCTCGAAGACGAGGAACCGCTCCACCGACCGGCTCAGCGCGCCCAACGCATTCATCGGGAACGGCCATACGGTCTTAGGTCGGAAAAGTCCTACTTTGATGCCCATATCGCGTGCCCGATGGACGCCGCCTTTCGCGATGCGGGCCGCAGTGCCGTACGCGACCACGACGAGTTCCGCATCGTCGACCATGTAGGCTTCGCAATCCTGCAGTTCCCGGGTGATTGCCTCGTACT
>JAIWNO010000083.1 GCA_020216785.1 Desulfomonile sp. | reverse complement strand
ATTCCTATCAAGCCGAAGTTAAGCAACGGGGGCTTGTCTCTTCCTATAAGCACGTCGCGTGCCAAAGCTTCAGGAGGTCATCTTTTTCACAGATAAGATGTGATAACGGTCAACTAGCATTAGTCAAAGCTTGGCGGACGCAACTATGCGCAGGGGCCTGTTGTTGGGGAAATGTCCAATAATCGGACGGATGAAGGCACTCTGGGAACGTAATCAGACTGATTTATTGAGATTTATAATCCCAGCCAGCTGCACCCGGTTCGTCCGAATTTCTGACATAATTCCCGGAGTGTCGGTCCTTGCGACGCGTCCCGCAGCGATCCCTTATCATCTCCGTACTCTCGCCATTATTCCCGGCCGTGTCTTTTCCTCTCGGAAATCGTGACCACTATGGGGACGGGGGTGACAATCATGCAGGAAGCATATGTGTGTCGTTTAAGAGAGACCTCGAAAGACTCTCTCGAATAGAGAAAAATCAAAGATGCTTTCAACGGCTATGAAAAGAAGACCGTTACGACAGCGTCACGGAAGACGCGCTTCCCGGTGTCCCGGAGGGACCGCTGAAAGCAGCCGCTCAATTCATTGCCGGGACAGCTTTGAAGATTGAAAACCCGAGCATGGGGCTCAACAGCGCTTGACACCTATTACGGCGCTTTCTATCATGACAATATCGGCTGATTTATGGGCTTTTGACACATCACGCGGACGAGCAGCGCCGACAACGATCGTTCAACAGCAGCCAGCAAAGGGGGAATGCCGTGGGACCGAAGAAAGTTCTCTTCTGCACCGACTTTTCGGAGAACAGCCGGCCTGCGTGGCGACACGCGGTGGAATATGCGCAATGCTTCGGAGCGCAACTCCTCATACTTCATGTGCTCGATTACAAGGATTTTCCCGGTTACGTCGATTGGCTCGAAAAGCTGCGAGAAATCCTTCAGGAGCATGAGCGTGCGTGCGATGAGCGCCTCCGGTTGATGGCAAAGGAGGCCGCGCACAAAGTCAAAGATGTCAAGACCGTCTGCCGCACGGGCGTCACTCCGCAGGTGATCGTCAACATAGCGAAAGAGGAAGGCGCAGATCTGATCGTGGTGGGCACTCACGGACGCACCGGGGTGAAGCATCTCGTCATGGGCAGCGTCGCCAGGAGCGTCTTGAAAATGGCCCATCTTCCTGTGCTGATCGTGCAAGGCCCGACGGAAGAAGGAGAATCGTTCGGGCGGACGAAATAGGTTGCCGCAGGAAATGTCGCTCGATAGTTCAAGATATCTGGCCTGAATGGGCACTCGATTGTGGAGTGGCACATCTGCGGAGTGGGTCGAGACAATAAATACCTGGGTAGGAGCGGCACGTGCCGCGTGGAGGGATGCGGTTGCCCTTACGGCCACGCCTCCGGCAACAAAATAACCGACGCCGACGAGCATAATATGCCGTGATCGAAGCTGAACAGAAGAACTCTGAAACACTCCTGGTATGGAGGTGCCTGATGTTGAGCGAAGAGATGGGTTAAGCTAATGCATTGCGCTTGCAAGAATGCGCAAGGCCTAGCCCCAGGTGAGCCGGATGCTCTGACGGAGAAGACGGGAGGCGAATACTAAACCGCGGTTTTCTGCTGGAATTATCCAGAATAGAGATTTGTTCTCGAACCACTGGCTGAAACATAGATGATGTCCGGGCCCGAATGGCGCGATCTAAAAGGTCAAGCCAAGCAAGTCCTGGATGCTCGCTCTTCGCGATTTCATCTCTCGGTCTTTTTCGACACCGCCTCCGAATGTTCCCGAATCGCCCTTGTTAATCCCGGCACCACTTCTTTCAAGTCCCCCACAATCCCGATGTCGCAGTGGTCGAAGATCGCAGCGTTCGGATCCGAGTTGATCGCAACCATCAGCTCGGGCTTCTTGATGCCGACAAGGTGGTGCATGTGGCCTGAGATGCCCACGCCGATGTAGAGCTTTGGGCGGACGGTGATGCCGCTCTGACCGATCATCTGCTTTTCATGCGCCCAGCCTTCGTCCACGGGTGGTCGCGTGGCTCCCACCGCGGCATTGAGCGCAGCCGCGAGATCTTCCACCAAGCCCCAGTCAGCCTTCGTGCCGACACCCCAGCCGCCGGCAACCACAATCTCAGCCGTTTGAAGGCCGCTCTTGGGCGCTTCCTCGCGTTTGACCTCGACTACGCGGTAGGTAACGTCCTCCGGTTGGAGATGAACCTCGATGGGAATCACTCGGCCGCGGTTGTCCCCTGGTTCCGGCATCGCGAAGACCCCGGGCATCACCGTCGCACACTGAGGCTTGGTGCGAGGACAACTGATCTGCGCAAGCACGCTGCCTCCCCAGCCGGGCACCGCGGACAGCAGCTGCCCGTCCGGCGTGATCTTCAGGTCAATGCAATGCGCGGACAGGCCCGTGCGGAGTCGCGCGGCCAACCTCGGCGCCAGATCCGTGCCCATCGCGGTCGCACCAAGCAGGAGCGCCTCCGGCTGCCACAAGCGGACAGCACCTTCGATGGCCTTCACATACGGCTCGTTGCAGTACTCGGCCAGGAGCGGGTCGTCCGCGACCAGCACCTCATCCACACCGTAAGAGAGCACCCGCTCGGTGATCTCTCCAAGCTGATGCCCTACCAGCACCGCAGCGACCTTCCATTCCAGAAGCCCCGCCAGCTCAAGCGCCTTGCCAACCAGCTCGAGACCAACCTCGGCAACGTGGCCGTGGCGCTGCTCAACAAATACCCATACCTTGCTGTCAACATGGTCAATCATCGCACGCCCCGGAAGCGGCTGCAGCAATGTGTGTTATGGGGACGGCTGCCGGGGAGGGACTTTTTGCAAAAAGTTTCTCCCGGCATTCATTCACGAACTCTTCCCTCTTCGCAGTCACTTCTAACAGAAGCCCAACCGGTGGAGCCGGTCCGCGAGCGCACGGGCCTGGTTGGCCGGCGAGCCGGGCAGCATCTCCGCCCTACCCTTTCGTTCCGGCGTCAAGAGGTCCGCCATCTGAGTCGGCGAACCGGCGAGGCCGACCCACGGCTCGCTCAGGTTGACGTCTTGCGCCGACCAGATCGCCAGCTCTTTTCCTTCCGCCTGCAAAATGTTCATGAGCGTTACGTAGCGCGGCTCATTGATCGCCTTGACCACTGACAGGACCATCGGTGGTTTGACTTCGACCACCATGCATCCATGCTCGATTTGCGATCTGACGAGCCAAGGTGCATCCGGCCGCGCATCGACGGAGCTTACGTGCATGAGGTTGGGTACTCCGAGGAACTCCGCGAGCTGTGCGCTCACTTGAGCGGTGCCGCCATCAATGGTCTCGTCACCGCACAAGACCAAGTCGAAGTCGCCCAGCGTCCGAATGGCCTCTGAGAGCACGTATGCGGTAGCGAGTGTGTCCGAGCCGGCGAAAACCCGATCAGACAAGAGCACCGCACGATCCGCGCCCCTGGCGAGCGCTTCTTTGAGCACGGGCTGAGCGTCAGGCGGGGCCATGCTCAGCACGATGACCTCGCCTCCAAGGGCTTCACGTACGCGAAGGGCCTCTTCGAGCGCGTTTCGATCAAGTGGATTGATAGTCCCGGGAATACCCGTCCGGACGAGTGTGCGAGTCTGCGGATCGAGCTTGAGCTTGTTCCAATGCTTCGGATCAGGAACGGGCTTCAGGCAGACGATAATGCGCATGAAATCCCCCAAGGCAGTCAAGAGCCGAAACGCAGAGGCAGTGCAGCCTGTGAGTGCTCTTTCTTGATTCCGCATTCAAAATGCAAAGATTGCCGCGATCGGGATGCACTCGCCGCAGGCGCATTTCGTAGGGGCGACCAGCCGGCCGCCCCTACAAGAGGTCGCCCCTCTCTAACAGATGTTGTGCAAAGTTCAGCCCTGGCCGAACACGGCGAGCGCCTGTCGTGCGAGGACCAGTTTGGAAATCTCCGCGGTTCCGCCCGCGGGGATTGTCACCAGCGCATCTCTCAGGAGCCGCTGCACCGGGTATTCTTTCATGATGCCATAGCTGCCGTGGATTTCGATGGCTTTGCGAGCGGACCTTGCCGCGGCTTCGCAGGCATATTGTTTGGCGAGAGCGGATTCCGCAGCGCAGTCGATCTTCTCGTCCAGCATCCACCCGACGCGATATGCGAGCAGTCGGGAGATCTCCAGGTCGGAGTAAATCTCCGCGAGATACCACTGGATCGCCTGGAGCTTGCTGATTGATTTGCCGTACAGGCTGCGCTCGTTGGCGAATTTCACCGCCTGCTCGCAGACGGCATTGAGAATGCCCAACGCCACAGCGGTCATTCCCGGTCGGCCACATTCCACGATGTCCCGAATGGCGATGCTCATGCCCATGCCTTCCTGGCCCAGAAGGTTTTCCTTGGGCACCTCGCAGTTGGTGAAGGCAAGCTCGCCGGTGTTCGCGCCCCTCAAGCCAACCTTGTTCTCCTTGCGGCCTGTCTTGGCGCCGGGATAGTCCTTCTCCACGATGAACGCGGACAGTCCTTTGCCTCCCTCGCCTGTCCTCGCGATTACGACCCAAATGTCGCCGGTATGGGAATTGGTAATAAAGCACTTGCGGCCGTTGAGGATATAGTTGTCCCCTTCGAGCTTGGCCGTGGTCTGCAAGCCCGCGACGTCCGAACCGCCTGACGGCTCGGTCACCGCAACCACGCCCATTGTCTCGCCCTTGGCGAGCCGGGGCAGGTACTTGGCTTTCTGCTCGTCATTCCCCCAAGTGCCGATAGCGTACGTGCACATGTGGTGGACCTGGAGGGCCATCGGAATGGCAGGGCAGACCCGACCCAGCTCTTCCAGGACGATAATGCGGGCAAGCTGGCCCATGCCGATACCGCCGTATTGCGGGGCGGTGATCACGCCGAGTATCCCCATTGCTCCCATGCTCGGAAGAAGCTCTACGGGGAATTCGCCGGTCTCTTCCATCGCCTCCATGCGGGGAGGAAGTTCCTTTTCGGCATAGTCCCTGGCGGTTTTTCTCAGCAGCTCTTCGCGATCCGAAAACTTGAAATCCATAGGATGCTCCCTTCACTGGCAAAATGGAACGTGGGGATGCAACGCGGCGCCGCGCGTGCCCGCACAATTGGAATCAAGACAATGAAAGTGTTGGGAAAAGCGGATCGGGCTCGAGGCGTCGATCCGACGAATATTTCTTGGGTTGTGGGCAGCCGATGGGCCTACTGCGGCCAGCCTACGCGCGCGGAGCGCCGCATGTCAAGCAATTGTGGAGTCCGCGGCAATGTAGCGCAAAGTCTACACTGATTGGTCGAGCGGTATCCCGTATTTGTGCATTTTCTTGTACAGGAGTGTACGATGAATCCCGAGCATTTCCGCTGCCTTGGCCTTGTTGTTGCCCGTGGATGTGAGAGCGTCGCGGATCGCGTCCTCTTCGGACCGCGACCTCAGGTCTTTTAGAGAAGCGCGGGCCGGTTCTGCGGTGCTCCGTGCCCCGCGGCGAAGGTATAACGGCAAGTCGTGGGGTCGGATCAGTTCTCCCTCCACCGATGAGGAAACACGCTGAAGCACGTTAAACAGCTCCCGGCCGTTTCCCGGCCAGTCGTGTTCCTGCAAGACCTGCTCGGTCCGCGGGAGAAATTGCAGCGCGGTAAGAGATGAATCCCGCACAATCTCGTACAGCAAGTGCCGCGCGAGCGGTACAATATCCTCTGGCCGTTTCCTCAACGGAGGGATGTGGAGAGGCATGACATTGAGACGGTAAAACAGATCCTTGCGAAACGTGCCCTCCGCGACCATGTGCTCCAAATCCTGGTTGGTCGCCGCAATCACTCGGAAATCCACCCGCGTGACCGATGTTCCTCCGATGCGCTCCACTTCTTTCTGTTCGAGGACTTGTAAAAGCTTGGGCTGCATCTCAAGCGGGAGATCGCCGATTTCGTCGAGAAAGATGGTCCCGTGGTGGGCCATTTCGAACTTGCCCGGCTTGCCCTTGTACTGGGCGCCGGTGAAGGCCCCGTGCTCGTACCCGAAAAGCTCCGACTCCAGGAGATCGCGCGGAATCGCGGCGCAGTTGATGCGCACAAAAGAATGAAGACGCCGCATGCTTGCGTGGTGAATTGCTTGGGCGAACAGCTCCTTGCCGGTGCCCGACTCGCCGGTCAGCAGTACGGGCAGATGAGTGGCTGCGGCTTTGAGGGCCTGCCGCTTGAGGTCGGCGATTATTTCGCTCACTCCGACGATGCTGTCAAGGGTGTACCGAGTCGACCGCAAGGAAATCAGCTCCCGCTCGTACAAATCAACCTTGGACTCAAGAATTGAGAGCTTTTGTGCAAGCTTGCCGACGTCGCGCACATCCTTGAACATCACCTGGCCAAAGACGGCGATCACCCGGTCGTTCTTCTTGATTGGAATGCGCTGAACCACCATGCGTTGACCGCGGATGAGGTGGCTGTCATTGATTTCAGCAACACCGGTCTTGGCGACGATGTGCATGCGGGAGTTCTCGACAACTTCGGTGCAGTGTTTTCCGATCTGCTCCGCAGGGTCCACTCCCAAAAACTTGCCGTACGGCTCGTTGAAGTACGTGACGTATCCGTCCGCGTCGGTTACGAGGACACCGTTGTAGATGTTATCGAGAATAAGTCTGAGCAGTTCGAGTTCTTCGAGAGGGTCTTCTCTCCTTGAGCGCATACGTGGGTTAGAGGAATTGCGTACGAATTGAGCGCTGTGAGGTTTGGAGGATGGCTTCATTGGGCCTCCGGTATCACGGCTGCTACATGTAGCCTGTTTGCTACGGGCAAGTATACGCTCCGCTGACGGTCTCCGCAATCCCATTTCGCGTTCAGCCTTACGTCGATCAGTGTAACAGGATGATATTACACTATTATCTTAGGTAGACGGACAACGCGGAATCGAAGAGCGCTGTTGGCACGTAGGTTGCTATCTTATAGACCAACAAACACACTATTCGCAATCATCTTCAGATATGGGTGCGGGCACAATCCTCAACCCTGAACCTCTTCTCTATAGGCCGCGGAGTGCATCCACAGGCCTTTTCGACAGCCGGCTCCAGCCGGCAGGATATGCATAATCATGGCGGGAGGGCCATAGCAAGATGGACGTAACCGAACCGACCATCAGGCGTGAAGATATTCTCGTCTTGCTGGACGACGATTTCAATCCGAACAATGTCTGCATCGTCACCGGCGCTGCGGGCGGCATCGGCCGGGCAACGGCGGTCGCTGCCGCGGCCAACAACCTCATGACCGTGGGTCTTGACATCAATGAGGACGAGGGACGACGGACTCTGCAGATGGCTCGCGACATGGGCGGGCAGATGATCTTTATCCGCACGGACCTTGCACGTGATGATGAGATCGAGCACGCGGTAAACGAAGCCGCCAAATTGGGGGCAATCAAGTATCTCGCGAACATTGCGGGGATGCAGCATATCGATTCCGTCGAGAACTTTCCCATGGAGAAATATGACTTCATGCAGCGGGTCATGTTGCGGGCGCCCTTCCTGTTGTCGAAGCTGTGCATTCCGCACATGAAGCGGAGTTCCGGCGGGACGGGCGTTATCTGCAACATGGCTTCGGTTCACGCGCACATCTGTACCTTGAACAAACCGGTGTACAACATAACCAAGTTCGGCCTGCGGGCGCTTTCGCAGTCGATCTCCGCGGAAGGCGACGGCAAGGTCCGGTCGTTCTCCGTGAGTCCGGCGTACGTAAAGACCGGCCTTGTGCTCGGCCAGATCCCTGCGCAGGCGGCGCAGCGCGGCATCACGGAGGAGGAGGTTGTCCGCGACGTGATGATGGGCAAGTCGCGGGTGAAAGAAATGATGTCCCCCATTGATGTGGGCAATCTCGTGATCTTTGGTTTTTCCCGATACGCCAAGTACCTCGTGGGCGGGGACCTCCTGTTCGACGGCGGTATGGTGCTCACATACTGATGTCGAAGGCTCCCGCGAGTTCGCATGTGAGCCGGGACAGGGGCTCCGGAGTATTGTCAACACTACGGACCGAGCCGCACCATTTCAGGGAAGTTCGATCCGCATCCAAATGACTCCTCGGAGGCGGAGGCCCCGAGGCCAAATCATGGATTCCGGAGGTGATCATGAGAGGCAGATCGTTGAGGACGGCCCTGGTTGTACTGGTCGTTGCACTAGGAGCAGGGCTGGTGGTTTCGGAGAATTGCCCGGCTCAGGACAAAATCCGTCTCGGGTTCGTCGCGGATGTTTCGGGTATCGGCGCAACCTTCTACAAGTCGCAGAAGCAGGCGATCGACCTGTTTATCGAGGAAGCCAACGCAGCGGGCGGAATCCTTGGCAAGAAGCTTGAGGTTGTGGTGCGGGACGCACAACTCAAGCCGGACATCGGTTCCAACATGGCCAGGGAGTTGATCCTCAGCGAGAAGTGCGATTTCCTCATCGGACCCACGAGCAGCGCCGTGGCTCTCGCGATTACAAAAGTAGCTCAGGAGTTCAAGAAGATCGTCTACTTCCACACCTCAAATACTGAGGCGCTCACTACCACTGACTTCCAGCCGTACATGTTCCAGGTGGTGCCAAACACGGGGATCGAAGGGCGAGGCATAGTCGAGTTCGTCTCTCAGAAACCCTATAAGCGGTTCGGGTACATCGGGTATGATTATGCGTACGGGCACACCCAGTGGGACGAACAGAAAGCCAAGCTGAAACAGCTCAAGCCTGACGCGCAAATCGCCGAGCCGGTTTGGGTGAAACTGGGTGAATCGAATTTTTCGCCGTGGATCCCCACACTGGTCGCCACGAACCCGGAGGTGATACTCAGCAGCCTTTGGGGTGGCGGCTTGGCGAGCTTCATCAAACAGGCCCAGCCGTACGGCCTGTTCAAGACCGCGAGCGTCACCTCGCTGTTCGACCTGGACATGTTGCGAGCCATCGGCAAAGACATGCCGGAAGGCCAGCTCGGGTATGCACGGGCGGCATTCTATGCCATCGACAATCCGCAGATGAAAGCATTTACTCAGAAGTACTACGACAAATACAAAGAATGGCCTGCCGACTGGGCCATCATGGCCTATGACGGCCTCATTGCGCTGACCGAGGCGATCAAGCAAGCCGACAGCCTCGATTCCGACAAGGTGGTCAAGGCCCTGGAAGGGCTCAAGTTCAAATCTCTCCGGGGAGATC
The DNA here is from genome assembly GCA_020216785.1 of Desulfomonile sp. Lineage (GTDB taxonomy): Bacteria > Desulfobacterota > Desulfomonilia > Desulfomonilales > Desulfomonilaceae > JAIWNO01. Next base: position 869 of record JAIWNO010000083.1, on the reverse strand, counting down.
GCTTCATCCGGGCCGAGGATCATATGATGAACTGTGGTATCTACGTGGGCTACACGGTGAAAGACCCGAAATACGAGGGCTTCCTCATCATGAAAGACGTGGTGGAAGTGCCTGCGGAAAAGGTGTGGCGCTCAGTGGAGGAGTTGAAGAAGATCCGAGCTGAGAAGAAGTAGTTCATTCGGGGACGATCGGTCCCTGTGGGTTTGCTTCCGCGGGGACCGACCGCGGTGTCCCTTTCTCCAACTCGTTCCCCATGGGCAGGCGGTCATGCGAATCCAGTACTACGTGTTCCTGCTGGTCAACGGCTTGAGCCTAGGCATGTTACTGTTTATTATCGCGTCCGGGCTCACGCTCGTGTTCGGTGTCCTCCGGGTGATCAACTTTGCCCACGGCTCTCTCTACATGATAGGCGCTTACGTGGCCTGCACTTTGGGCACGTTTCTTACCGGAGGGTCCTTTTTCCACTTTCTCTTGTTGCTCCTGGTAGTTCCTCCCGTAATTGCGATCCTTGGCTTCGTCCTCGAAACATCGTTGTTCCGCAGAGTATATCAACAGGAGCACCTCGTGCAGTTGCTGCTCACATATGCGTTGGTACTCATTCTGGACGATGTGGTGCGGGTAATTTGGGGCGGCGATCCTCGCAGCGTGATGAGGCCGGACATTCTGGCCGGATCGGTAAGCGTCCTGGGAATGGCGTTGCCGTCATATAATGTTTTTGTACTGCTGCTAGGTCCGGTGATTGCACTCGGCCTCTGGTTCTTGTTGTACCGGACAAGGGCTGGAAACGTGATCCGCGCGGCGGTGCACTATCCGGATACCCTGGGGGCACTTGGGGTGAATGTTTCCTGGGTGATGACCGCCACATTCAT
>JAIWNO010000082.1 GCA_020216785.1 Desulfomonile sp. | reverse complement strand
GCTGGGATGCTGGCTGGCGGGGTTGGGAGGTGTGCTGGTGGCCGCACTGGCGAACGTCGATCTCGGCATCGGAATGGAGCGGATAATCGAATGTTTCGCGGTGGTGGTGATCGGCGGATTGGGGAGTGTCGGCGGAGCATTGCTCGGATCGCTCATTATCGGAGTGGGTATTTCATTCTTCCAGTTGCCATTCGGGCGATGGGCGCTGGTCTTTCCCTATCTGGTGATGGCGCTGGTGCTCATCATTCGGCCGTGGGGCCTGTTCGGAAAACCGGAACGCTAGCGGCATGAGGCCAAGGAGCTGCCGAAGTGGCAGGCTACCGGATGCCTGTCGTGGTGAGATATCCAAAAGCGTACGCATGAGAGGCTCAATTCCATGACGGAGAACACGCTGTCCAAGAGAAATTGGATCGCCGGCGTTATCGTGGTAATGGCGTTGGCTGTCTTACCCTTCGTCTTGAGCAAGTTCGGCAGAACCGGCGAGTACTGGATCTGGGTTACCACCGAAATGCTCATCAACGGCCTGTTTGCGTTGAGCCTCAACTTGATCCTCGGGTACGGAGGAATGGTGAGTTTCGGGCACGCAGCATTCTTTGGTGTCGGAGCATACACAGTGGCACTACTGATGAAAAAGGCGGGAGTCTCGATGGTGCCGGCGCTCGCAGCGGCACCCGTTGCAGCCGCAATCGCAGCTGCGGTGATCGGCTGGTTTTGTGTGAGGCTTATTGGACTCTACTTCGCCATTCTCACACTTGCGTTCAGTCAGCTTCTGTACATGGTCGTATTCCAGTGGTATACTTTCACCGGCGGCGATGACGGGATCCACGGGATTCCGCGGCTGGCATTCCTCGACCCCGTCAACTACTATCTGCTCTGTCTCGCCATATTTGTGGTCTGCTTTCTCCTGATGCGGATGATAGTGAATTCCTCGTTCGGTCTGACCATACGCTCGATTAGGGAGAACATGGAACGGGCCAAGTTCATCGGCGTGAACGTGAGACGGTTCCAGTGGTACAATTTCATCATCGCAGGATCGTTCGCAGGCTTGGCAGGAGGGCTGCTGACCGAGCTTAATAGATTCGCGCAGACGGAGTTCCTTCACTGGAGCAAGTCCGCGGAGCCGATCCTGGCGAGCCTTGTAGGCGGGATGTTCTCGCTGGCTGGGCCCGCAATCGGCGCGGCCGTGCTGATGTTTCTCAAGATCGTGCTGCAGCAGTTTCACCAAGCACTTGTGGAAATCTGGGCTATTGTGCTCGGGTTAGTACTCCTGGTGGTTGTGCTGTTTGCGCCTGATGGAATGATCGGCTTCTTCCAGAGAATGCACGGCAAGTCGGACGCCTGACGACAACTTCACTTTGAGTCAAACGCGCGCGAATCGCTTCGCACGCACAAGCAATCCCCCCGCTTGGGCCGGCAATTGGTGAGTTCGCTCATGGCTGAGAAAATCCTGCGTATCGAGAACTTGTCGAAATCGTTCGAAGGCACCCAGGTCTTTAACAATATCAGCTTCGTCATTGAGAAGGGCGAGCTGAGCTCAATCATAGGACCGAACGGCGCGGGCAAGACCACGCTATTTAATCTGATCACAGGGTATCACATTCCCGACCAGGGCCGGGTCATTTTCAAGGGTCAGGACATCGCGGGCATTCAGCCGCACCGAATTGTGCGACTCGGCATAGCGAGAGCATTCCAGCGAACCAACATCTTCCCCAAGATGACGGTCCTGGAAAACGTGGTCGCAGCGGTGATCAGCCGGCAGCGGCGCAATCTGAACCTGGTGTCTCCGTTTCGAAATAACAAAGCCGCCGAGGAGCGGGCGTACGAGATCCTCGAAAACGTGGAACTGGCCGATATGGCACATCGGCAAAGCGGTATTCTGGCTCATGGCAACCAGAAGCGACTTGACATCGCGGTTGCGCTGGCCCTCGACCCGGAGTTGCTCTTGCTGGATGAGCCCACCGCCGGCATGAGCCCTGAAGAGCGTAAACACACGGTGCAGCTTGTCAAAAGGCTGTGGGAAACCCTGCACATTACGATGGTTTTTATCGAGCACGATATGGACATCGTCTTTGGCATTTCCCAGAAAGTCAGGGTACTTTGCTATCGAACCATTCTCGCGGAAGGCACTCCCGCGGAGATCTCGGCCAACGAGCAGGTCATCGAGGCATACCTTGGTGAAGAGGTCTAGTCATGCAGCTGGAAGTCCAGGGAATCAATACATTCTACGGGCTGAGCCACATCCTCTTTGACGTTTCGCTGGAAGTGGATCAGGGCGAAGCTGTGGTGCTGCTCGGCAGAAACGGCGCAGGCAAGACCACCACTTTGCGGAGTATCATGGGCTTGACGCCTGCTAAGCAGGGATCGGTCAGGTTCAAGGGAAATGAGATCACAGACCTGCCGCCGTACAAGATTGCCCGCCTCGGTATCGGTTTCGTGCCCGAAGATCGGCGGATCTTTCCCGATCTCACTGTTCAGGCCAACCTGGAGGTCGGTTACCGAAAAACCGGCGAGAGGACCAACCGGTGGACGTTCGATCGGATCTACAGCGTTTTCCCACGGCTGAAAGAGCTTGCGAACCGACGAGGGGGGACCCTCAGCGGCGGAGAGCAACAGATGCTCACCATCGCCCGCACGCTCATGGGCGACCCGGAACTTTTGCTGCTGGACGAGCCGTCCGAAGGATTGGCACCCATAGTGGTGCGCGACCTGGGCACCTTTATTGATCTGATCAAGAAACAGGGGATCACCATTTTGTTGTCGGAGCAGAACGTCAAATTCTCGCTCAAGCATTCGGATCGGGCGTACATCCTGGACAGCGGACACATCAAGTTTCAGGGAAGTATAGCGGAACTCGAAACAAATGAAGAAATCAAGAAGAAGTACTTGGCAGTGTGATGCAAGGCGCATGATTGCGGGCAAAAGGGAAAGGCGCGCTTGGATTCACGTGAACGTTTTGGGTCGGGGAGACGGTGAACGACCCGACATGATTTGTAGGGGCTGGTCTGAGCCCCCCTACCCAAGTTTGCCGTTGACGGCAATATAAAGGCATGTCTGAATCGATCTACTAATCCATATTTCTTACCCGGCCTGAGGATCTGGTCATATTTGCCGCATTGGCAATTGGGTCTTCGCAGACTCCCGATACCTTTCCGCCAGCAGATTTTTCTGAAGTTTCCCCATCGCATTTCTCGGCAATTCATCAACAAAGAAGATTTGTTTAGGACACTTGTACCCGGCCAGCTGATCTTTGCAAAAGCGAATGAGGCTTTCAGACGAGACTCCGGGCATGTCCTTTCCAGCGACAACAACCGCCACGACCCGCTCCCCGAAGTCTTCGTCGGGAATGCCGATCACAGCGGCCTCCTTTACGGCCTCGTGGGTCTGCAGAACGTTTTCGATTTCTTTTGGGTACACATTATAGCCGCCGGTGATGATGAGTTCTTTGGCCCGGCCCACAAGGTACAGTCTTTTCCCGTCCTCATGGTCTTGATACCCAAGGTCCCCTGTCATGAACCAGTCACCGTGAAAAGACTCCTTGGTCTTTCCCGGCATCTTCCAATAGCCTTTGAAGACATTGTCCCCCCGCACCCACACTTCTCCCACGTCACCGGGAGGCACGTCCTTACCGTCCGGAGAGCAGACGCGGATTTCTACCCCCGGCAGAGGATAACCGACGCTCTGTCCCTTCCTGCCGGCCGGGTCGATGGTGTTGGAGGTATTCATGCCCGTTTCCGTCATTCCGTATCGCTCGAGGATTCTAAAGCCGGTTTGCTGCTCGAATCGCCGGAATTGTGCGTCCAACAAAGGAGCCGATCCGGAGATAAAGACCCTCATGTTCTGTAGGTTCGGCTTCCTATCCAGCTCATCCCACTCATTCATCAACCGTTGGTACATGGTCGGGACACCCATGAGGATCGTACAGACGCCCATATCGATGGTCTCCCAGGCTCGCCGGGCATCGAATTTCTCGTGCATAATTACCGTCGCGCCCGCATTCAGCGCTCCGTGAAGCGCAACAAACAGGCCGTGCACGTGGAAGAGCGGCAACACGTGCAAAAGCACGTCTCTATCCGACCACTCCCATGCCAGATGCAGCGCCGTTGTGTTCGAGATCATATTCTTATGGGTGATCATCGCTCCCTTGGACCTGCCCGTGGTGCCCGAGGTGTAGCAGATCACCGCGACATCGTCTCCACGCGTCGGGTACGTTCGCTGAAAGTTTCGATCGGCATTTTCCAATTCGTGAGCCATCGAGCCGCATGATTTGGCATTTGATGCATCCACAAGCAATGTGCGGAGTTCCGGCAGAGCGCTTAGGATTTCTTCCGCCCGCAAGAAACGCTCACGATCCGTAAAGAAAAAGCGGCTACCCGAGTCCGAGAGAAAGTAGTGCACTTCTTCAGGCCTGTAATCAGTATTAAGCGGGAGAGCGACTGCCCCCACCGAGAGGACAGCCAATTCGAGAAAAACGAACTCCATCCGCTTGGGAAGCTGGATCGCTATCCGATCGCCGACCCTTACACCAATATGATCCAACATCGCGGCGTACCGACTGACTTCCCTGTCCAGCGCGTCGTACGTGTATACAGCACCCTCAAACACGACGGCCGGCTTATCCCTGTACCGGGCTGCAATACCGGACAACTTCTGCGCAAAATTCATGGGAATAACCCTCCAACGTGTCCGCTCGACTCAACCTATCATTTTGCTCGGCAGCCATGTAGCCATCTCGGGGAACATGCACAGGAGCACGAGGAGAATGATGTCGATGATAAAGAACGGCACCAGTGCCCAAAGAACTCTTGAAAGCGGCACGTCCGGCGCAATCCCCTGGACGACGTACAGGTTCAGGCCCACAGGAGGGGTCAGTAACCCGATTTCCAGGTTCACCGTCATCATGACCGAAAACCACACGGAATCGAACCCAAGGCCCTTGATAACAGGCAACAGCATGGGAGCCACCATGAGAATTATCGCTGCGGGCGGTATGAAACAACCAAGTATCAGAAGGAGAATATTGACAAAAAGTATAATTCCCCACTTCCCCAGAGGAAGGGCGAGAATGAGTTCCGCCAGGGATTGGGTCACATAAAGATCTGAACAAACGAACCCGAACAGGGTCGCTGCAGCCATGATCATGAGAATCATCGTGCTGTCGTTGAGCGATCTCGTGAGCATCTGCGCAAGAATTTCAATCTGGTACACTCGGTAGATCACCATGACCACGGCAAATGAGATCACCGCTCCGACGCCCGCAGCTTCGCTCGGAGTAGCCCACCCGCCATAGAGCGATACCATGATCCCTACGATAATCAGGATTAAAGGCAGGACTTTGACAAGAGACTCCACCTGCTCTCTCAGCGTATAGTGCTCGACCTGTACCCCCGTGCCGCTCTTCTTCGCAGTCTCAGTGACAGCGGATGGCGCCGCCATAGTCGTTGGATTTTGCGATTTGGTCATCTTGAAATAGATGATGATCCACAGGGAGCTTAATGCCACAAGAAGAGTTCCGGGAATGACTCCCGCAATGAAGCACTTACCGATTGATGTCTCGGTGGCGACTCCGTAGAGGATCATTGTAATGCTCGGAGGTATCAAGATCCCGAATGTTCCCGCATGTGCCACCAGGGCGCACGCAAGACTTGGTGAGTAGCCGCGGTTCCGCATCTCCGGAATCCCGACCCCTCCGATGGCCGCAGCGGTCGCCGGGCTTGAGCCGCACAAAGCAGCGAATACGCCTCCTGCCAGCATGGTGCTGACCCCCAATCCTCCCGGCAACTTGTATGCACAGCGGTGCATCGCCTCGTACAGGTCCTTGCTGGCCTGGGAGACTGCAAGGGGAGCGCTCATGAGAATAAACAACGGAATGGACAGCATGGCGAAACTGTCCATGCTTCCGTAAAGAATGTGGGGGACCGTCTGAAGCATCTGCGGCGAATAGATGACGATGTAAATCAACGAAATGGCCGCAAGGCCCGACCAGATCGAGATCCCGGAAAGCAGAAGGATGAGGGCCGTCCCGAAAACAACAATACTCAACGTCGCTTCACTCATCGCCTTCTCCTTTCGGACCGGAGTGTGATGCAGCAGCTATTTCGATGTCTTTCAATTCGGTGGGAATGAATTGCTCCTCGACTGTCCCGAGCCTGAGTGCCTCAATTCTCCGGTGAATCTGGGTAATAACTTGAAGAAAGACCAGACTGACTCCAAGCGGCAGAAATATATAGGGAATCCAGAGCGGAGGTCCCCACAGCGACTCGCTGTGCTCATTGCGGACCACCGCCTCCCACCACACGGGCCATGCATAGATGGCGATCACCACGCACACGATGCATGTCGCAATGTCTGCGACCACAAGGACCTTTTCCCGAGTGCGCGGTTTCAGGTGGATGATGATGAGGTCAATGTTGAGATGATGCCCTCCGAGCTGGCCGAATGCTGCGCCCACGAAGCACGCGTACATGAGCAAAAAAACCGAAAACTCAATCTGCCATATTGTGGACCAATCCAGGACCTTGCGGACCAATACGCCCTCCGTCGTAACCAGTGCCGCGGCAAAGAGGGCCACAGCGCCCACAAGGCCCGTGACCTTGCTGAGCGTCGTCGCCACCGTTTCGAGCTTCGCCCAAAATCCCCCGTTGCTCTTCTGCATTGTGAGCCCCTCCGAAAGAGGAAAAGACATGTTTCAACTTCGACGTTGCATTGCTACACATCAAGAGGACTTGCAGGCAGACGACCTCTGTTGATGCCGACTGTCTTTCAAGGAACGCCAAGTGCAAGGTAAGAGCACATCCGCGTGGGTCTCTCCAACTTCCTCGACGGGTCCCGATCATGGCGTGATGCCTGTAGGGGCGGGTCTCAGACCCGCCCCTCAAAACCGCCGGCCCCTTGGCAACCCACGTCCGAATCGCTCTACCAGCACACCCTTGATACTTGGCAAAAGAACGCTAGACTACTGCATGGCCTGGACAGCCAGATCCAGAATCTCTTTGCCGTCTTTCACGGTTTCTTCATAGTTTTTCCACGCGGTTTTCTTGGCGAAATCCTGCCACTGTTGGAACTCTTCTTTGGTCATGTAATGGAGCTGGACCCCGGCCTTTGTGAATTCGTCAATGAGCGTCTGCGTGTCCTTTGAGAAATTGGGGACCACCCAATCACGTGCCATCTCATCCCCCACATCCTGGAATACCTTCCGCTGCTCAGGCTTCAGCCGCTCCCAGGTCTTCAGCGAAATCACCAGCGGCTCAGCCATGTACCAAATGGCATAGTCCTTGGGGACGTTCATGAACTTGAGTTGCTCGTACAGTCGATAAGAAACAAATGAAGACGAAGAGGTAAGACACGAGTCGAGCACGCCGGTAGACAATGCATGGTAGATCTCCGACGAGGGCATACTCGTAATGGATGCCCCTGCCTCCTTGAGCATGTATTCGAACTTCTTGCCCGCGGCTCGCATCTTCAAACCTTTTGCTTCGTCCGGGAGCCGCACCTGCCGGACCGAGCTGCCGATGCCTCCTTCCAGCCATGCCCAAACGAGGATTTTGGCCCCATTGCTTTCGAGGATCTTCGACAGGCGCTGTCCGATGGGTTTTTGCTGCCAGCTCATTGCCTGTTGCAGACTGACAACGGAACAGGGGAGCAGCGTGATGGAAAGCTCCGGCACTTTGCCCGCAGCGTAGTCCAGCGGAAAAACGCTCATGTCGAGCGTGCCTTGTCGCATTGCGTCCCACTGCTCTTTCGGCTTGAACAGGGAGCTTGCGGGATACACCCTGAATTCAACTTGTTTGCCAAGTTTGTTCGTCACCCTCTCTGCGAAGACCTTGACGAGCTGGTCCCGCACGTCGCCTTCGGCAAACTGGTGGGAGACTTTCAGCTTTATTTGGGCACCGGCCACAGTGCACAGCGCCAGAACCAGGATCGTGGTCAACACAACCCCACAGGTCCCTCTTCCGAGATTGTGATCGGACAGCATGGTTCCCTCCTCCTTCGCGTACCGGGATGATGAAGTCGCGGGGGCGACGTCTGATGCCAACTTCTGTGGCGAGAATCGCCGCGGCAAAAACATGAAAACAGGGGTAGCCCCAGAATCTTGCCGGTCTTATCGGGGCGTTTTCATGAAAATGCGCGGCCGAAGTGGTTAAGCGGCCGAATTCACGACTTAGCTGCCGGCTTTCTTCTTGTCTTGTCCTCGTAAAGGTTTTTCAAGGCCTCACATTGATTGATGAGGTGCTGTCTCATAAGGTTTTCCGCTGCAACGGGATCCTGTCTGCGCAGTGCGTCCATGAGAGCACGATGCTCCGTTATGGACGCCTCAAACCGGTCCGGTTGGTAGAGCTGGCGGTACCGATACAGCACGATCTTTTGTCGCAAGCCGTTGACTACGTCGTTCAAAACCTTATTGCCGGCCATTTCCTGGAGCATGCAATGGAATTTCTGATTGACGTCAAGATACTTCTCGGGCTGGTTGGCCTTGTAGTGTTTCTCGAGCCTTTCGTGGAGTCTTTCGAGTTTGCGCAGATCTCCTGGCGAGATTTTCTTTGCAGCCATGGCAGCGCAGTTTCCCTCAAGCAGGGTCATGACCTCGAACATCTCCCTGATTTCATCCATAGATGGCTCAGCCACGTACGCGCCACGGTGAGGCAGAATTGTGATGAGACCTTCGGAGGTGAGATAACGGAGGGCTTCCCGAAGAGGCGTTCGACTGATCCCGAGAGAGGCGCACAGGTCTTTTTCCACTACGCGATCGCCCTTATTCAGGAGTCCTTTGCGGATCATTTCCCTGATGCGGTTGGCGACATGCTCGTGGAGGGGTTGGACCTGGAGCCTGCCCATAAGGGTCACCGATATCGAATTTATGGGAACGTTTCGTCCCTGACGGGATATTGTATGATGTATACAATATCCAAAATCCGGTCAAGAGAAATCTCCCCGCCTCGACACGCCTTCACTTCTCCGCACACGTGAGACTTCGGCTCCCGAAAGCTCGTGTGTGGGGTATTCTCATAGACGGCGGCCCGACGTTGCACGCCGGGGCATCCATTACGAGCTGATTCGTCAAGCAATTTTTGATAATGTCATCCCAAGAATCGGTCTTCTCCTGCGGGATGTGTGACAGTCCCGGTCAATTGCTGATTGACTGCCTATCCCCATTGCCGTTCTTCCACGAACGCAACACCCTTAATCGTACGGAATGCGATGCTGCGACGGCTTCTCCAGGTCCTGCCACACGATACCGAACTTCTCCTTGAACAGGGGACCGAGGCGTTTGAACAGTCTGAGCCAATGACTTTTCCCCTGCTCAAGCTCTTCCAAGATCTCAACAACCAATTCGCGCAGGGACGCCAGCTCCTCTTTCGGAAGAAACGACACCGCCCCCAATCTGAGCGATTGGTTGAGGCTGCGGACATTAGTAGCGCGTGCCGTGAGCATCGCAGCCGGCAGGCCGTGCTCGCCGCAAATTTCGAGCAAAGCAAAGCCGTCAACGCCCATGATGTCCAGGATGGCCAAATCAAAAGGCTCTCTTGCAATAAGTTCCTTGGCGGTTTGGAAATCAGTGGCCGTCACAACGTCGGCATCGTGGAGATGCTCGATAATCACATCCAGGACATCTGGCTCATCATCCACTGCGAGAATCTTCTTCCCCTTGAGAATATCCGATGCGCTCATGAGTCCGCCCTCCGTTGTCAGTTGGGGCCCTGCACGGGTGTTGATCTCTTTCCCAACTCTTTGAAAGTGATCTTAAACTCACAGCCGTTGGCACCATCCATCTGAACGTCAGCGTCGAGTTGGGTTGAAAAAATCTTGACCAATTGCAAGCCGAGCGAGTGGGGAGCCTCCGAGAACCGGTCAGGCCCATGCCTACGCCGTCGTCTTTTACCATAAGCTCCAGCATGTCGGCGTCGACTTCACGCAAAGTGATTTCTATATCTCCCCGGCGGCCATCCGGAAACGCGTGCTTAAGGCAATTCGTAAAAAGCTTGGTCACTATGAAGCCGATCGG
>JAIWNO010000081.1 GCA_020216785.1 Desulfomonile sp. | reverse complement strand
CTCTGGGGGTGTACGGACCGGAACTGTACGGCGGCTATCAGGATGCCACGGCGAAGTTCTCGAATGCAAAGCCCCCAACCTCTCAACAGGTGCCTCTTTACAAGAATATGTACCGCAACAAGGGAGCGTTGATTGCCGGGACGGCAACCGTTCCTCTGAATCCAGCGGCAAACCTTGTGCTCCGAGGCTCGTACGTCATTCCCCTTCCGTACCATAGACTCCAGCCGAGGCAATACGGAGACTCCAGCAGCGAAGAAGGAACCGTCGTTCAGGGATTCGAAGAGACTTTCGACGGCAACGCGCAGTGGTGGAATGGAAGTGGTGAAATCGCGTACGCAATCGGCCCGGTGCTTAACGTCGTTGCGGGCGTCCGGTACGAATCGTACGACTCCAGGCGCAGGACGCGGGTGACGTACGAATCGCTCACCCCTCTTCCAGCGGGTGACAACTACCTGATCATGAGTGCAACATTCCCGTATTTGGGGCTCTCCGGCGACCTCAGGGGACCGACCGGCGGCATCGGATTCTATCTGATCGCCTCCCCTGTAGCTTTGGGAGGAATTGAATTCCGGGACAGTATGCGCAACCTCCAGACAGGAGTCGTTGACGAGGTCACTTCAGCGGGACGGCTGCGGAACACGATCCTTGTCGAAGGCAACGCGGAGTGGATGCTCAATATTATGAACTCCAACTTGGGGTTCTTCTTGCGTGGGGCCAAGTTGTACAGCCAGCCCAACGCAGAGTACTCCTTCGATAGGATCCACTGGGCAGGCGGGATAAAGCTCGCAGTGCCGTTCGGCGGCCTGTTCCGAGGGCTTTGACGCACGGCGACCGCCGTCGTCTGAACGAGAGCCAGGCCGTACAGAAGTCATGTTGCCTACCCGATCCGCCGGCATCATCACCGCAATCATCTCAATCTCAGCCGTTGTCATCTTCATCGCTGCCTGCGATAAGGGTCCCTCCGAACAGGATCGTGCCAGACTCGGTTCGACCTTACTTATGGCAGCAGGCAATGGAAACCTGAAATTGGTCGAACTGTGTCTCAAAGACGGCGCCGACGTCAACACCAGGGACGCCAACGGCGTGACCGCGCTGATATTGGCTTGTAGTGCTTCCAAACCGGACCTGAAGGTCATCACCCTTCTTGTGACCAAAGGCGCACAGGTCAATGCAAAGGACAATGAGGGAAATACAGCTCTAAGCAGGGCGTTCCAGACTGGTGACCTCGGTGTGGTCATGTATCTCGTCCGCAATGGCGCAGACTTCAATGTGACAAATTCCGAGGGCGAAACCGTTCTGCTGGCGGCAGCAGGGGATCAGCGGCGATTACCCAACGATGCTTTGGTCAAACTACTGCTGGAAAAGAACACGGACGTTAACGCTCGTGACAGGCTCCAGAGGACGGCACTCATCAGGGCGTGCGAATCCCCGAACGTCACTGTGAACGCGGGGACAGTCAACTCACTCATCCAGAAGCACGCAGACATCAACGCAGCGGATGCAAACGGCCGAACCCCGCTTATGGCTGCATGTGCGGTGGGGCACGCCAGTGTGGTGAGTATCCTTCTGAAGAACGGCGCGAACGTCAACGCCGCGGACAAGAACCTGAAAACGCCCCTCATGCACGCACTGGAAAATGGCCATTTCAATATCGCCAACTTGCTCATCGCCAACAAGGCTGACGTGAACGCCAAAGACAAACGCGGCCGGACAGCGACCGACTATGCGCGGCAGAGGCTGGAAGCTCTCAATGCTCTCATAAAGAAGAGTGGCGCAAGATGATTCGGTACCCGGTACCGACTGACTTACCGAGGGGAAGGCATTGCGAAAATGAAAGCGACGCTTTGCACCACTGTTATGTCGCTGGACCAGGACGAATTGCGGCGGCAGCCCTTGCCTTTTCCATTGTTACTGGAGCCATTCTTCTTGTCGCCTGCGGCGGTCGGAACGCGAACCTCTTCGCGTCATGCGAAGCAGGCGACGTGGATCGGATCAAGAGCCTGCTCGATCGCGGCGCAGATGTGAACGCGAGAAACCGGAATGGCGAGACACCCCTAATGGTCGCAGCCGGTCTCCTCTATCCCGACGCGGTGCGGCTTCTCATCGCCCGCGGCGCGGACGTAAACGCGGAAACCGGCGGGGGCGAAACAGCGCTTTCTCTGGCGCTGGGGACACAACGGCCTGAAGGTTCTCCCGAGGTGGAAGCTGATCTCGACAAGGTAGTTGATCTTCTTGTAAGGCATGGAGCGACAAGGTAACCTTCTTGGGGCCTTTGCATGAGTGCGGTGGCGTATGGGCTCAGATACTGGGAGAATAGACAGAGTGGATCGGTCCAACATTCCCCACCATTGCCGAGCTGGAGTAGTTGCCAATAGCAAAGTCCGTGTGTTGACACAAAAAGCAGAATGCTTGAGTTTTGCCATGAAAGACGGAGTACCCGTCATTCCCGCGAGAGTAGGAATCCAGGGACTGGACCCCGAATCGAGTACGGGGCGACGGTGTTCTTCGGTCAATTGGACGACGGTTTTGGCCTCTGCTGTATTTCGGGGCGCACGCCATGCGCCCCTACAGTAGCGAGCGGCATCCTTGCCGGTCGATTGGGCCTTTCATCAGCGCATCCAGCTCCACCACCGCGGCTTGCGCGAATTCCTCATCATTAATGTGAGCGTCAACCTTCACCATTTTGACTCGAGGAGCCAGAAGGGATTCCAGCCTCGATACAAACACCTCGTTGGTCGCGGGCTCGTACAGCGGTCCGCCGGGAGCATCCGCTTCCGACCACCCCCTCATAGGCACCATGAGCGACACGGGGCCGCGAGCACGATTGAGCTTGTCGCCGACAAGCTCAGCCAGCCTCGATACATCGTCCGGGCTCGTGCGCACCCCCGATCTGAAATCATACCAAAAGACCTTCCGGCCGCGTACGTTCGCGGGCATGGTCTCAATTGAGTTGAATTCGAGGACAATGCAATCGAGCCCCCCGGGCACAACCACCTGCGGAATGCCCCGCTTTCCCGCAGATTCCAGCCTCCCCGGCCCGATCGCACCGCAATAGCCGCCGTAAAGCTGATCGGCAAACTCGTGTAAAGCCAAGTCGAGCACGCCGGCGAGGATACCTTGATCGACGAGGTCCTCCAAGGCCATTCCTCCAGTTCCGTTGGCGTGGAACGGCGCAACATCGTACCCGGACTTTTCCAGCAGCCGTTTCACACGCATCGCTCCTTCGGTAATAAAACCAAAGGACGTGAGCCCCACGATGGGACGCTCCGCCTTTATGGAGCCGCTGTGTCTGGCCATTCCCGCTATGGCGCCCGCCGCGTTCTCAAGGACCTTGCGGCTGACCGGATTGAGCCCGAGGATGTCCACCACGGAGTGCATGACCGCAATGTCCTTCGTCCCGATGAGTTCTTTCATGTCGCGCGCCGCTACGGTTGAAACCATGAGTTTCGGCATACCGAGCGGAAGCGACCGCATGACCCCCGTGCCGATGTGCGTTCCGGTGCCGCCCCCGATGGAAACGACGCCGGAGAGACCGTCGCGCGCATGAAGTTCCGTCAGCACTGCGGATGCGCCCGCAATCATGGTCTCTACAGCGATCCTTCGATCGCTCAGTTCCCGGACTTTCGCCATAGAGGAGCCCGTGCGCGCGGCAAGCTCGTCGCGCGAGACGTCGGGTCTGGTCCGCGGCTCGTGGAGGGTCCCCACGTCAACAACTAGAGTGTGGCACCCTTCCGATTCGATCAACTGTTTGAGGAACGCGACTTCCTCGCCTTTTGTATCAAGCGTGGCGACGATTGCGACGACCGGGGGCATGGCGACCTCTCTCGCGTGAGGTTTGGCACAGAGAACAGCACCCGGAGCGGTACTCTATCCGCGCCAACATGATCAGGCAAGCCGAAAATCGAATTGTGAGAGGCATTCAGTTACGTGGAGACGGCGCCGGATCTCAAGGCTTGTACTACAGGGTGGCCTCGCACGATCTTGAGGAAAGACCTTATCGGAACCGAGAGAGGTTCGTTCCTGCGCACGACGATATCGGACTCGAAGCTGATGCCGCCTTCTTGGAGGTTTATAATGCGGAGCGCTCCAGCCTCCAATTCGTCTTTGATCTCGTGAGAGAGCAGAAATGCCAGACCCTCGCGGCGCTCGACGTACGCGAGGATGAAACTGAGGCTTTCGGATTCCACCAGCATTGACGGAGCCACGCCGTGGCGGCTAAGCTTGCCCACGATGGCATTCCGCAATCCCGAGCCCCGCTCGCGGATGATCATCGGCTCTCCGTTGAGCGCGGCGATGGAGACCGGGCCGTCTTTCGCCAATGGATGGTCCGGCCGAGCGACAAGGACCACCTCGCACCGTGCGAAAGGAATCGCCCGGAGAGAGGGATCGTATTGGCTCCGAGCCACCACCACCAGATCTTCCTGGCGCGCACAGAGCCGTTTGATCAGATCTGCGGAGTTGCCTTCGCTCAAGTGCACGGCAACCTTTGGGTGGCGTTCCTGGAAGCGGGCAACCAGATCGGGCATGATCGTTCGGGCATAGGTCTTGGTTGTCCCGATGCGCAGTCTGCCCATGTCCGCTTTCCGCGTCTTTTCCAGCAGGACCTCGATCTGGCTTACTCGCGCAAGTATTCGCTGGGTGATCAGATAGATTTCCTCACCGGTCTCGGTGAGGCGGTACTCCCCTCCCTGCCGATAGAAGAGCTTGACGCCGCATTCAGCCTGAAAGGCGCTTAATTGCTGAGAAACGGCGGGCTGGGTGACATGGAGCCAGTCCGCGGTGCGGCTCATTGATCGGAACTTGCAGAAGAAGTGGAAGGTTTCCAGGTGCTTGAGATTCATGGAGGCCCCACGGAAGCGCCATGCATTCTATCGTGAAAGCGTGGTGGGCGTTTTCGACTGCTGGGATTGCTTCCCCCGCTTTTCAGTGGGGCCGCAATGACATCACCGGCCCTGTCATTGCGAGAACCGGAGCGACGAAGCAATCTCCAACGGGCGGAATTCGTGACCGAATTCATCAAATCCAGAACAAAGATGAAGTCATTATAGTATAAGGCATCCTAATACATCCATAACTTTTTATTACTTGACATCTTCACTTACCTGCCCGAAGATTTTCATCATTCGGGGAGTTTCGCCACAAGCGGGAGAGACTTTCCGACACCCTGGCTTCCTCTGGCGTAGTCATGCGACGCCGTCGCGGGAGTGGGCGACGGCGCCTCTTGTTTAACTCACTTGTTCCATCTGAAACGGCATTGTGTCTGTAACGGGTTCAGGAACCATATCCGCATTTGCGAGGGTCGGTTCAATGCAGGTCCGAAGCGGATCCGAGTACGGTAATGGTGGAGCACCCTTTGGCGGAACAGGTCTCGTCAACGAGATGCCCGACGATGATTCGGGTCGCGGAACCCGCCAAAAGGAGAACGGTTGAAAAGGATCGTCATAGGCATGAGCGGCGCCAGTGGATTCGTCTACGGCGTCCGCCTCCTGGAAGTCCTCCGTGAGACCGAAGGGATCGAAAGCCACTTGATCATCAGCCATGGGGCACTGACCACCATGCAACTCGAGACTTCGCTCACTCCCGCGGAAGTCGAAGGACTTGCGGACTATGTTCATGCGCACGACAATCTTGCTGCTCCCCTCTCCAGCGGCTCTTTCAAGACTGCCGGCATGATTGTGGCCCCATGCTCGATGAAGACCCTCTCAATGATCGCTTTGTCCATCAATGACAACCTCCTTGTCCGCGCGGCGGACGTGACGCTCAAGGAACGGAGAAAACTGGTGATTATCCCGCGGGAGACCCCGCTCCATTTAGGTCACCTCCGTGCTATGACCGCAGTCACCGAGATGGGCGGTGTAGTGTTGCCGCCGGTACCCTCGTTTTACCATCGGCCGCAGACGATTCAAGACATCATCGATCAGACCGTGGGCAAAGCACTCGACCAGTTCGACGTCCCTCACAATCTGTTCAATCGCTGGGCAGGCGGATGACTCGCGCTGAATTGGAGAGAATCGTGGAGGAGTTCCTGGACGCCCATACCACAGTGACCCTGGCGGGGTGCATTGACAACAGCCCCTGGACCGCTGCGGTTTACTACGCGAGGCAGGGCTTTGACTTGGTTTTCTTCTCCTCCACTCGTTCGCGTCATTCGAGAATCTTTGAGCAGAACCCGCGGGCTGCCGGAGCGGTGCATGGGACGTACGCGACCTGGAGGGAAATCAAAGGTCTTCAGATGGAAGGGACAGTCGAAAAGATTACCGGCGTTCGGGCCCGCGCTCGGGCGCTGGCAACCTACCTCAAACGCTACCCGTTTGCCGCGGAGTTTTTCGCCGATCCGGCGGCACTGTCTCCTAAAATCGCGGAAAAGATGGCACGGGTGGCCCTGTACGTGTTTCGGCCTGAAGCCATCCTCCATATGGACAATTCCACCGGGTTCGGGACCAGGTGGAAGCTCGGTATAAAAGGCGGCAAAGCCGTAGGCGAACCAGTTTCAGCCTGAGTGAGCAGACGGTCGCGCTCGGGCCAAACCATCATGGGAACGGAAGGGAGGTGTAACAAGCGGGTTTCTCAGTGTGCTGAAGGCAAGACAGACATGCCAGGGTGTTAAGATGTGGAGTGTGGAAAGGTCTCAAACCGCGAAAGCCAACATTCATGCCTTTTCTTGGAGGTGAAAAGATGGCCGAGCTGAAGTTCCCCAATCCCCACGAAGCTGAAGTGATCCCCGGAACCGAAGGGTGGGAACGGATGTATCCGTACCATTACATGTACAGCACCGACAATCCCGAGCGAACAAAATACGAAGAGAGCATGTTCTGGTTCTACGACGGATTGCACTATCCGGAACCCATGTATCCCTTTGACATCATCTGGGACGAGGCGTGGTTCCTGGCGCTTTCCCAGTACAACAGCCGGATTTTCATCG
Source organism: Desulfomonile sp. (assembly GCA_020216785.1). Taxonomy (GTDB): domain Bacteria; phylum Desulfobacterota; class Desulfomonilia; order Desulfomonilales; family Desulfomonilaceae; genus JAIWNO01. The sequence goes on along the minus strand of JAIWNO010000081.1, from coordinate 3,078 downwards.
TCCCACCCGCTATGGGTATCGATCACCGCATTCACAACGGATACATCTACATTACCCCCATCCCCGTCCTCAATTCCGACGAAATCCCTAAGCGTGCCGAACATTTCATGAAGCGCGCTGGCTATTATTATCAGAACTGGGACAAGCTCCACGACAATTGGGAAAAGAAGATGAAAGGCATCATTCAGGAGCTTGTCGACACCAAGATACCATCGCTTCCTGAAATGGAAGACGAGTCGGTAGTGACCGAAGGGCTGGGCGTGTCCACCGGATACAAGCTCCTCAACGCGTACGACAAGCTCATCGACCTGGGAATCCTCTGCTGGCAGTATCATTTCGAATTCCTCAATCTCGGCTACGCTGCGTACGTCTTTTTCGTGGATTTCTGCCAAAAGGCCTTTCCAGACATTCCCTTGCAGAAAATCACCCAAATGGTCGCCGGCATCGACGTAATCATGTACCGGCCGGACGAGGAGCTGAAGAAGCTCGCGAAGCTTTGTGTGGAACTCGGTCTGGAAGACTGCGCCATGTGCGGCGACGCAGACGCGGTGCTCAAGGCCATGGAAGGCTCTGAGAACGGCAGAAAGTGGCTTGCTGCGCTCAATGAGGCGCGGGATCCGTGGTTCTACGTTTCTACCGGGACCGGCTGGTACCATCACGATTTGAGCTGGAACGACGACCTCAACGTCCCGTTCGATTTCATGCGCATATACATAGAGAAGCTGCGAAAGAACGAGGATATCTCCCGTCCTACCCAAAAAGTGGCCGAAGAGCGGGACCGGCTCACCGAAGGTTATCGCTCGCTGCTGAACACGGATGAGGATCGTGCGACTTTCGATCAGATGCTCGGCACTGCAAGAACCGTCTTTCCGTACGTCGAGAACCACCTGTTCTACGTCGAGCACTGGTTCCACAGCATTTTCTGGAACAAAATGCGTGAAGTGGCCAAGATCCTCGTGGAACACAAGTTTATCGAGGACGTGGAAGACATCTGGTATCTCAAGCGGTCCGAAGTGAAAGAAGTGCTGTGGGACCTCGTCACGTCGTGGGCGACCGGCAGTGTCGGCCGCGGCACCTTGACTTGGCCTAAGGAAATCGCTTGGCGCAAGGGCGTCATGGAGAAGTTCCGCCAGTGGCGGCCCCCCGATGCTATGGGCACGGTCCCGGAAACCATCACCGAACCGTTTACCATTATGCTCTGGGGTATCACTTCCGACGCCATGACCCAGTGGTCGAAGCTTAAGGCTGTTGCTGAGGGAGACCTCACGAAGATCGTCGGCTTCCCGGGCTCGCCGGGCTCGGTGGAAGGACCGGCTCGAGTCTGCCGCACCGCCAAAGAAATCGGCGACCTCAAGCCCGGCGAGATCCTCGTCGCGCCGACCACCTCGCCGAGTTGGGCGCCCGCGTTCCAAAAAATCAGCGCAGCCATCACAGACGTTGGCGGTGTCATGTGTCACGCCGCTATCGTCTGCCGTGAGTACGGTCTTCCGGCGGTCGTGGGGACCGGCTCCGCGACCTCGCGCATCAAGACAGGCCAGCGGATCCGGGTTAACGGCGCAACCGGAGAGATCGACATCCTCGAGTGACACTTAACGGAGTGAGGCCCGATAATGGACGTCTCCACGTACGTGCTGCCGTTCGAGCAGTGCGACATCAGCATGGTGGGCAAAGTAGGCGGGAAGTGCGCCAGTCTTGGTGAACTCCTGCGGGCGCAGATTCCCGTCCCGCCCGGCTTTGCCATCACCACGGCGGCGTACACACGCTTCCTCGAGGAAAACAACCTTGCCGAGAAGGTTCTCTCTCGTCTCAAAGGGCTTGACGAGTCCCAGATCTCGGAGATCGAAGCAGCGTCGGCAGACATCAGGGCCTGGATCGAATCGGGTACTCTGAGCGAATTCCTCGAGGACGTGATCGCCGATCAATACCGGCTGCTCTCCCGGCGCTGCGCGATGCCTGCGCTCCCGGTCGCGGTCAGGTCTTCCGCCACAGCGGAGGACCTGCCCGGCGCCAGCTTTGCAGGCCAGCAGGACACCTACCTTTGGGTGCGGGGAGTGGACGATCTGCTCGACCGGATCAAGAAGTGCTGGTCGAGCCTTTTCGGTCCGCGTGCCATTGCGTATCGCATCGGCATGGGCTTCGATCACGCAGCGGTGCTGATCAGCGTCGCCGTACAAAAGATGGTGCGCTCTTTCGCCGCGGGCGTGATGTTCACCATTAATCCAGCGACGGGCGATCGCGCCACCATCGTGATAGACTCGAACTGGGGATTCGGCGAGAGCGTAGTCTCAGGTGAGGTAACTCCGGATCAGTTCCACGTGAACAAAATCACCGGCGAAGTCACCAAGAAGACCGTCTCTGACAAAGAGATCTACTACACTACCGACCCCGAGACCGACCAGGTGATGAAACTCAACGTGGATTCCGCGCGGCGCACGGACCAGAGCCTCTTGGACAGCGAAATCCTCGAATTGGCCGAACTGGGCCGACGCATTGAAAAGCACTACGGGAAGCCCATGGACATCGAGTGGGCAACCGAGAAATTCCTCCCCTACAAGGGCGAGATCTACATCCTCCAAAGCAGACCCGAAACCGTTTGGAGTCAAAAGGAGGTGAAACCGATCGTAGAGCCCAAAGCCAGTGCGCTTGAGCACATCGTGGCCGGGCTCATAAAAGGCAAGAAAGTAACCTGACCACGGAATGATCCGGTTAGGGGGTATTGTCGGACACATGTGGAGGCTTCTCATGCTTCCAAAGGGTGTCGAGTGCGGCCGTTGGGGACGAGCCCCGGATACGAGCCGGCGCGAGGGCAAGGCGATGTTCACGGTCTGTGCAGGAGTAGACCGCGTGTCTGCCCCGGTTGGTGCACACGCGCGTGTGTCCCTACAAACGCATCGTACGATCTTCAGAGAAATGCTGTACGAAAGCGGAATCACTCTGCCCTCTTTTCTAACAAATAGGAATTGGCTCGCACTTTCTTACACAATTGTAACTGAATTCCACCGGTTCACTCACGTCATACGTTGGGTGAGCGGGACGGTACTATAATTGCGTCGCCGCTGGGCGGGCAAGAATATCTGC
>JAIWNO010000080.1 GCA_020216785.1 Desulfomonile sp. | reverse complement strand
CCTTCTTGGCAAGGATCGGGCCAAAGCGCTGGTGCAGCAGTTGATCGAATCTGCGCTCAAGGCCATCGAGCCTTTGGGTGAGCGTGCGCGGCCTCTGGCGCTTATTGGCAGGTACGTGGCGGATCGCGTTAACTGACATCGAGAGCGGCAACCGAAATGCCTCGACCAATGCCTTCGGACGGCAGCGAGGCGTTTTCACGTTCTTTCACAACGAGACGGGGCGTTTGTTCAGCAACATGAGCCAGATAGACACCATGCATGACGAGCATATACTTTCCCGTATCAACTCTCCCGAGGACCTCAAAGAACTCCAGCTCAACGACCTGGAAACTCTGGCAGAGGAGATTCGCGGGCTAATCCTCCAGACGGTTTCCGAACGGGGCGGCCATCTTGCGTCAAGTCTCGGAGTGGTGGAATTAACCATTGCTATGCTGAAGGTCTTTTCACCGCCGAAAGACCGAATCGTCTTCGACGTCGGACATCAGGCCTACACGTACAAGATTCTCACGGGGCGGCGGGACCTTTTCCGAACGCTGCGCACGAAAGGCGGCATCGCCGGATTTCCCAAGCGGTGCGAGAATGCCTGCGACTTCTTCGACGTGGGCCATGCGGGCAACGCAATCAGCGCCGCGGCCGGCCTCGCTCAGGCCCGATGTTTCTCAGGCGAGAACCACAAGGTCGTCGCAGTGGTGGGCGACGGGTCGCTCACATGCGGTGTCTCCTACGAAGGGCTCAATCAGGCCGGAGCCGCGGACAAAGATCTCATCATTATTCTGAACGACAACGAGATGTCGATTTCGCCGAATGTCGGCGCTATGGCTGCGTATCTCAACCGAATCATGACCGGCCAGATCGTCACCCGCTTCAGGGACGAGATCAAGAACATCCTCAAGAATATCCCCGGCGCAATGGGCCGATCGATGTACGGGATGGCCAAACAGTTCGAGGAGGCGCTCAAGGGTTTCATCGTGCCGGGCAAGCTTTTCGAGGATCTGGGCTTCCGGTACGTGGGCCCCATTGACGGGCATAAGATCAAACACCTCGTCGATACATTTCAGAATGTCAAACGATTCCGGGAGCCCGTGCTCGTTCACACCATTACCCGAAAGGGCAAGGGCTATCCCCACGCGGAAGAAGACCCCAGCCGGTTCCACGGCATCGGTCCATTCGACGTGGAGACGGGAAAAGAACACAAGACCGAGGACCTGCCGACGTACACGACCGTATTCGGCCAAACCATGGTGAAACTCGCGGCCGCAGATCCGAAAATCGTCGCGATTACGGCTGCCATGGAATACGGCACCGGGTTGGCGGAGTTCGCCAAGGTCTTCCCCAAGCGCTTCTTTGATGTAGGAATTGCAGAACAGCATGGCGTGATCTTTGCGGCCGGTTTGGCGCTGGAGGGATACCGCCCTGTGGTGGCGATCTACTCAACGTTCGTCCAGAGAGGCTTTGATCACCTTATCCACGATGTTTGTATGCAGCACGCGCCGGTGGTCTTTGCCATGGACCGTGCCGGCGTGGTAGGGGAGGACGGCCCAACGCACCACGGGGTATTCGACATCGCATTTACCCGAAACATCCCGCACCTCACGGTTATGGCGCCGTCAGACTTGGACGAGCTCGCAGACCTTCTCGCAACAGCGCTTGCGCTGGGTACGCCGTGTGCGATCCGGTATCCCCGCTCGACCGGGCCGACTCCGCCGGCCAAGGCGGAGCCATCTTTCCTGCCGGTGGGCAAAGGGCGGTTGCTTGTTGATGGTAGCGATCTGTTGATCCTCGCGGTCGGATCGATGGTGGGCCCTGCTCTCGAGGCCTCCACGGCGCTCGCGGCTGAAGGGATATCCGCCTGCGTGATCGACGCCCGCTTTGTGAAGCCTCTGGATCGAGACCTGATTCTCGATAAGGCTTCGCAGGCCAGGACTGTTCTAACCGTCGAAGAAGGGGTTCTTGCAGGCGGATTCGGTGGCGCAGTGCTTGAACTTATAGCGGACGAAGGCCTTGACCGGGTTCGAGTTATGCGTATGGGCATTCCCGACACATTCGTAGAACATGGTACTCGGACGGAACTCCTCGACCATCTCGGTCTCACTGCGCACGGCATCGCGGACAACGCCCGTGGCCTTTTGGAACGGCCCGCGGTGTCGAAGCTGCGGCGAATCCGGTGAGTGGCGGCCTCACAGTGTCTACGAGGATTCTATGAGCACCGACAATACGCCAAAAAGGGAAACGGCGGATGACCGCCAACACGGAGCCGTATCCCCGGAAGACCAGTCTGCAGCCGAGGTACGCCTCGACGCGGGCAAACTGACGCTCCTTTACAACGCGGCCAAGGCCCTTGCGTTCACCACTGACCTGGATCATCTCCTCGATGTCATTGTGGGCGAGGTGCGAAAAATGATTGGCTGCGAGGGTTGCGCTGTGGTGCTCCACGATGAGGAGCGTGATGACTTCTATTGGCGCAAAGCCCAGGATCCTCACCAGGCGCTCTCGACTGCACGCGAAGATATCCGCATCCCCAAAGGTCAGGGTGTAGTAGGGTGGGTCCTGTCTACAGGCCGGCCCGCGCTGATCAACGACGCTGCTAACGATCCGCGGGTATATCGCACTGTGGAGGACGTATCCGGCTTCCATGCGCACAACATGATTGTGGTGCCGCTCAAGGCTCGGGACAAGGCACTGGGAGTGCTGTACGCCCTCAACAAGATCGGCGGCCCGTTTATTCAAGAGGATCTGAAGATCCTCAGCGCGCTGTCCATCAATGTTGCACTTGCATTGGAGAACGCAGCGAGCTACGACGCGCTCGTGAAATCCCACAACGAATTGCAGCGTCTCAATCTGGTCAAGAATAAGACGCTCAATCACCTGTCTCACGAGTTGAAGACCCCACTGGCGATCATCGAAGCCTCCCTCAAAATTCTTGAGCGCAAACTGCGGCTGCGAGGCGTCGATTTGGAAGGTCTGCCTATGGAGCGGATCTATCGCAATCTTGGACGCCTGCAAATCATCGAGAGACAAGTCGCGCATATCGTCGAGGAAAAGGACTATCCGGAGCGCACGATCGTGTCGAACCTGCTGGAGCGGCTCAAGGACCTCATCGAGATCCGGGAAGAGGAAGAGCCCGCGCTTGCGGACGCTATGGAGGCGATTAAACGCAAGATCGAAGAGCTGTTTCCGGAGCGGATCGAAGAAAAGGAAGGAATCGATATCGCGTCAGCGTTCGAGCACGCGCAGAGTCTGGTCGAGCGTATGACCCGAAGCCGCGCCCTCAACATCAGGTTTGTTTCGCCGGACCCGGCGCTCATCATGATGCAACCGCAGATCCTCAAATCCGTGCTGGACGGCTTGATCCGCAATGCCATCGAGAATACTCCGGACCACGGCACGGTGGAAGTGACCGGTGAGCGCACCGCAAACGGCTATCGGATCGTAGTCAGAGATTGCGGGGTAGGCATACCGGATAGCGAACAACCCAATATTTTCGAAGCATTTTACCCGGTCCAGGAAACAGATCTGTACAGTTCTCGCAGCCGATACGACTTCAATGCAGGCGGAACAGGAACGGACCTGCTGAAAATCAAGATCTTTGCGGAGCGCTTCGGCTTTACAGTCCGGTTCACGAGCACCCGGTGCTCGCTCATCCCCACGGCTCGTGACCTCTGCCCCGGCGACATCACCCGGTGCTCTTGCTGCAAAAAGATTGAGGATTGCCTCGCGAACGGTGGGACCCAATTCATAGTGGAAATACCCGAAAGACTCCTCAAAGCCCAAGCGCCTCCCGAGGCGGCGGCATAGGGCTCTGTTTCACCGATGCGGTGAGGCGTTGCGGGCAGTATCGGAGGACAAGTATCTTGCCTGTCGCTCCACCTGGGGTTGATTCCGGAATAGACAGGCGAGACGCCTCTCTCACCGTGGCTCTTCAACATGTGTGTGCGCCTGTGTAGAGAGTTGTTCGGCCTCCACCACGGCTGGTCCACAGCGAAAGCGTTCACCTCACAGTAATTCCTATCTGCTCACGATACCACTCGACGGTGACCTCCAGCCCCTCTTGAAGGCCGTACCGAGGGCGATATCCAAGCACCTCCGACGCCAGAGAGATATCGGCGGACGAATGCATAACGTCTCCAGGTCGGGGCGCCTCAAATAACGGTTCAATTCGATTACCAATAATCTCCTGGAGGACGGCCAGCAGATCCAACAAGCTGAAGTTCCCGCCTCGGCCCACGTTGTATGCCTTTCCGCACGCGGATCGCGGAGCATCCACCGCGAGGAGATTGGCCTCGACCACATCCCGCACAAAGGTAAAATCGCGACTCTGCAATCCTGTCCCGTACACGATCGGTCGGGAGCCTGACAGAAGTGCCGACACGAAGCGAGGGATTACCGCGGCATATTGGGAGTTGGGGTCCTGCCGCGGCCCATACACGTTGAAATACCGCAACCCGACCGTTTCGAGGCCGTAGAGATCTTCGAACAGACGGCCGTATTCTTCATTATTTTTTTTCGTCAGCGCATAAGGAGAAAGCACTGCGCCCTCTTCTCCTTCTCGCTTGCGCTGAGCGGCGCTGTCTCCATACACGGACGACGACGATGCATAAACCACGCGGGATATCCCGTGCTCTTTGGCGGCTATGAAGACATTCAACGTGCCGTCCGCGTTGACTTGCTGTGTAGTCATCGGATCTTCCACCGAGCGGGGAACGCTGCCGAGAGCGGCCTGGTGGAGAATTGCATCCACTCCCTCGCACGCTTCCGCCACTACTGAGTAATTCCGGATATCGCCCTCAATCACCTCAAGGTTGCGAGACGCGCCTTGAAGGTTGCCGAGGCGCCCCAGATGCTCCCGCTTGCCTGTGCTGAAATTATCGAGCACCCGCACTATCTCGTCTTGCTCGAGAAGGCACTCTACCAAGTGGCTACCAATGAAGCCTGCGCCTCCGGTAACGAGTATGGTTCTGCGTCCGTGCTTGCTTGCCATAAAAACTCCACAGGGTGGGAAGTCGGGCCGAATAAGTCGTGGCACCTTTTGTTCGCTGCTTCGTCACCGATGAGTAAACATCCAAAGGGCTTTCTCTCAGCCCCACGCGTTTCCGTCCGGGGCCGATGCGCCATATCGGGCTCTTCCGGCGTCTTAGACGGGGTTTGCGTCCAGGAGTGTGAAAGTAGCCACTTTCAACCAAAAAGGAAACTCTTTTTTTCCGCACCGATTGGTTGCGCAAGCGGATCGAAATCCCTTGACACGAAGGAATCGACAGCGTATAAATAAAATAGTTTTATCCTGTGTTTCTCCGGTCGGCCTCTCGTCAGGACCACGGGCGTTATGCAAGGATCAAGTTATCGGGACATGGGCGCCCGTGCCGAGGATTGTCACACCGTTATTCCAGCCGGTTTATCCGAGTTCACCAAGAGCCCTTGTTCAAAGCTGTAAACGCACTTTTGCCGGGGTGGCGGGTGCTATTTTTCAAGGAGTGAGTGATGAGCATCAACATTTACGTCGGGAACCTTCCGTTTGATTCCACCGAGAGCGAACTCAAAGGGCTGTTCGACGCGTACGGCGCGGTGGATTCAGCAAAGATCATCGTTGACCAGTTCACCGGCCGCTCTCGCGGATTCGGTTTTGTTGAGATGCGCAACCGTGAAGAAGGTCTTCGTGCGATCGAGGAACTCGACAGCAAGGAACTCAACGGCCGCAGCCTCAAGGTGAACGAAGCTCGCCCCAAGACCAGCTCCGGTGGCGGAGGCGGTCGGCGGCGTGACGCCGGAGGAGGAGGCGGAAGATCCCGCTGGTAACGGGATTTTCGCGACATCCCCATTAATCTCAGGCAGGGGTCGATTTGGAGGCTCCTGCCTGACAGCCTGCAAGCACAGGCTTGAGTGACGAGGGTCTCTTTCGTACCGTGTACAAGCACGCGCTTTGTCTACATCCTTATTTCCGAGACAGTCACTCCGGCTCGCTAGGGCTTGCGGTGTTTCCTCCCACAGGTCTCGAATACGTCGCGGCCTCGCTTGAGCCTCACGTCGAGCGCCTTACACTCGTCGACCTTCGTCTTCCAGGCCCTTTCCGTAGTCTCGAGAATTTGCAACGCTTCATCGCAGAAGAAATTGATCTGTTGTGCATCAGCATCAACTGGGAGTACCAGTTTGCCGAGGTCTGCCAACTCGTTAACTCGCTTCCTCGTGACGTCTTAACCGTGGTCGGCGGAAAGCAGGCCACCGACAATGTGGAAGAGGTCTTCGAGGCGTGCCCCGGCGTCGATATTGTCGTTCGGGGCGAAGGCGAGGAGCCGATCGTCGAAATCGCCAACGGACGCCCGTGGGGAGACATCAAGGGAGTCTCTTACCGGAACGGTTCGGGCATCGTACACAATGGCAAGCGGGTACTCCCGAAAGTGGACGCATACCGCTATCCGGATCGGTCTCTCCGCAGCCAGAAGTATCACTTCAACATCGGCGGGTTCGCGATGCGCGGTGAGGAATTCGATATCATCCTCACCTCCCGCGGCTGCCCGCACAACTGCAAATTCTGCACATTCACACTCAACCCGTGGGGACAGAAACGCAACTATTCGGCACGGTCGATCGATTCGGTGATGGAGGAGATCCGGCAGATAACGGCGGGAATCGTTCTTATCGCCGACGAGGACTTCTTTGTGAATCCTTCGCGGGCCATGGCGATCTGCGAGAGAATTGTCCAGGAGGGCATCCGAAAGCGCTTCCTCGTACAGGCCCGGATCGAGGTTTACAAGCGTCCCGAGGTGCTGGAAGCAGCGGCTCGGGCTGGCATCAAGGTCTTTCTCCTTGGTATTGAGTCTCCTACCGATCGGATCCTGGAACAACTCAACAAAGGGTTTACCACGGCCACTGTCAGGGAGGCGTTCGAAACATTCCGCAAATTCCCTTTCTACTACCACGGTTATTTCATCTACGGAAATCTGACGGAAACTGACGAAGAAATGATGCAGATCCCGGTCTTTGCCAAAGAGTTGGGTCTGGACTCCATCACCTACCAGAAGTTACGCATCGAAAAGTATTCGGCACTGGCGGAACTCGCTGCGAGCACTCCCGGCTATTACGTGGGAGACGACCGAATCGTATACCGTGAAGGTGTAGGGCGGGCGGGACTCAAGCGCATCAGTTCGCAGATCACACGGAAATTCTATTCTCCTCTTCAATTGCTTCAAATAGCACGTAAGTTCTTCCGTTCAGGCCTGTTCTTGCCCCGCAATATTCCTCCTCTTCTTTTCGCCGTGCCCGTAGTGCTTGTCGGCACGGTCGTCCGGAAAGTGGACAAGCAAATGAATCGGTTTGATTTCTGGCGTCGGAGGGGAGCTTCTTGAGATCCAGCCGGTGTAGAAATGGAAGCCCCATTTCCCTCAAAGAGAACGGCTGCTTCTCAAATCGGCGATTTGAAAGACGGCGACTTCATGGAACAGGGCGCCCTGCCGGCTTGCCCAGCAGTGCCCGACTTGAAAACACTCCCGAACAAGCCGACAGAGGCACCCAAAAAGCAATTCATGCAGAGTGGGTGTCGAAGCGAAAAGGACGAAGATCTCGGCAACCGTTCCTGAAAGTAGGATCGGGACTATTACTTCTGCTTTGTGTCGATTTCTTCCGGGCCGGTGGTCCCCAATTTTATGATGCGCTTCCCGCCGTGCTCGGCCATGAAACGCTCAGCTTCCTGCTTTGAGGAAAACGGAATCAGATCGAACCCCATAAACCCTCTTATCTGAGTGCCCATAACCAAATAGGCGTCGTTGACATTGATGAATTTCTTGCTAAGAAAATCGGTCACATAGCGTTGCGAGATTTTGGTCACGTCCACGCCGTAGACCTTGGGCATCGTGTTGTAAGTGAACAAACACCGGCTTCCGTCAAACCCCACAACCTTACCGTCCTGAAATACCGCGGCAGCTGCGCCGGCAAACCCGTGCAACTTGGTGTCCTTATACGCGTATATCGCTTCTGCTTCCAACTCTCCGCCCACTTTCATGCCGCAGACAGGACAGATGGACCCCAGCTTCAATTTGGAGCCATTGGGAAGGTCAATTTCCTCAGCCGCCAAACTTGCCACCGGAATTGTGAACACCATAGCCAAAATTGTGATAACGCAAGGCATTGGCATCCTTATGAAAAGTCTCATGGTCATGTTCCTTTCGGGCTGGTGATATGTTTCCTGTTGAATAAGCTCCGAAGGTTACTCTTACAGATTTGTGACGACGTAGCAATAGCCTGTTCCGAGCCAGATTGGCGGGGCACACGTACCCCTCCATCAATTCCGACCAAAGAAAGCCTTGATCTCTCCCGGATCTCGGGTGAGAGGACCGGTGTGCAGACTTTTGAGAAAGGTTTTTCCATACCATTTCGTGAGGATGCGTGTGTCGAGAATGCACAGCACACCAAAATCGGTTCTGGTGCGGATAAGCCGACCGAGCCCCTGCTTGAGCGCAATGATCGCCATGGGGACCTGGAAGCTCCGAAATGGATCACCTCCCTGGCTTCGTATCCGTTCGATTCTTGCTGAGACCACCGGTTCGTCCGGCGGCGCGAAAGGCAGGCGGTCCACGATGACACATGATAACGCCTCCCCCTGCACATCTACTCCTTCCCAGAACGATGCGGTCGCAAAGAGCACCGAACCGGGCCGCTCTCGGAATTCCTCCAGGAGCCGGGTCTTCGGTCTTGACCCCTGGATGAGCAGCGGAAACGGCACCTTGCCCTGCATTTGCGCGAAAACCTCCTGCATGTTTCGATATGACGTGAACAGCACGAATGCCCTTCCCCGCGTGTACCGGAAGACCTCCTGGAGCACCGGCGCCACAGCGTTCGTGAACTGTGGCGAATTGGGCTCCGGGATGGATCGAGGCACGTAGAGCATGGTCTGGGTCGCGTAGTCAAAAGGAGAATCCAGGATTGTTTCCTGCGTGGGCTTCTCCTTGTCCAACCCAAGGCGGGACTTGAAATAATCGAACGTGCCGCCGGACGATAGCGTCGCGGACGTGAAAACGATCGATCGCACGGCTGCGTAAAGCCTTTGATCGAGGATACCGCCCACCTCGACGGGCGACGCGTGTAAGACCGGCGCGCCGTCGCGATATTCGACCCAGCACGCATAATCGCCGCTTTGCTGCGCGCCGAGGATGATGCCTAGTTCCAATGAGATCTCCCGGGCACGTTTCTCAATTGCATGAAGCTCTTCCGTTGCTCCCGTCATGCTGCCGATTTTCGCTGCCAAGGTGTCAAGTTCGGTACAGACGAGGTCTCTCAGTTTGGCTTGGTACTCGTCAGGCAGTCCGAGCTTCTCCCGCGACGAGCTGAAACCGGGGAACGCTTTGAACAGAGCACGAACGTCCCGATCGAGATTCGTCAGCAATTCAGGAAAACCGCGAAATCCTTTGCCTGGCGAAGTCAGCTCTTCCGCCGCGTCCCGAAGAAGCCGGAGCAGTCGGGGCTGGCTCACATGGAACCCGAAGTGGGACGTGGCCGCATCCTCGAGCCCATGTGCCTCGTCGACAATCAGCGATTCATAGCGCGGGATCACCTCGCCGAACCCCGCGTCCTTAACCCCGAGGTCCGAGATGAGCAGGTGATGGTTGACAATCATCATGTCGGCTTGCGACGCTCTGGCGCGCATGCGAAGAATAAAGCACTCCTCGCGGTGCGCGCACTTCCATCCTCTACATGTCTCGCTCGTGGACGCGATTTCCAGCCAGATCGGGTCGTCGTCGGCAAGATACTCGATTTCCGCACGATCACCGGCGCCGTGCCGACGAGTATGATTGTACCACTCCACAATTCGATCGAGCGATTCCGGTTCCACCATGCCGGGCAGACTCGGTTGGCGCAGAAAGCGCTTCATGCGCGCGTGACACACGAAATTGTTTCGTCCTTTCAACAGCGCGACGTCGAGATTCGGAAAAATCTTGTTTTGCACGAACGGGACATCCTTGAAGAAGAGCTGCTCTTGGAGATTCTTCGTGCCGGTGGAAATCGCGACCTTTCG
>JAIWNO010000079.1 GCA_020216785.1 Desulfomonile sp. | reverse complement strand
CCGCGATAACGCCGCAGCAACGAGGTATGCCAGTGTCTTACCCGTGCCTGTCGGCGCCTCAATAATCAGACGGCTGTTTGTAGAGAGAGCGCGGAACACCTCCACCGCCATCTGCATCTGCTGGCTGCGATGCTCGTACCCAGGCATCGCCTCTGCGAGGGGGCCGCGGGGTCCAAAGATCCGTCTTATGGTCGACTCAGGGTTCATAGCACATAGAGATGCGCCGGCAGCCAATTGAGCTCAGGTATGCCGGACGGGAAAACCGCTCGATGCCGTTTGGTTGCCCCCTTTCAGGACGATGTGAAACTCTGCCGCACGCCTCAGAATACCCTCAGCCCACGCCGGCGTGCCCAATGCATGCACATGCACGTACGTGGCGAGAACGTTGTGCACGCACATGCCATCGCTGCTGCCATCCAGTCCGTGCCCGCGAGTCACGCGAAACGCACATGACACTCCGCTTTCTTCCAACCCGGCAACACGGGAATAGTGGAATTCATGTCCTGTGAGCACCGAGCCCATCGGGTAAAATGGATTGGTTTCAGTCACTTCCGCCTGGATATATCCGTGGCCTTGGGGAGTCTTTTCCAAAACCGTATCCACCGGCAACGCACCTACCATGGGGTAGACGTTGGCATCGATCACCAGATTCCGGGACAGGTACATAAGGCCGCCACATTCGGCGTACACGGGCAAGCCCGCAGCGATAGCATCGGCAATGGACGTCCTGAAGCGCTTGTTGTCCGCCAACCGTTCTGCATGGGTTTCGGGAAAGCCGCCGCCGATGTAGAGCGCATCGAGCGTCGGCAGTTCCGGAGCATCCATCGCGCTGATCTGTACAACGCTCGCCCCACTGCGTTCGAGCACCTCGATATTCTCGGGATAATAGAATTGGAACGCGGAGTCTTTGAGCACGCCGATTCGGAGGCTCCTGTCATGAGTACGCGTCACAAACGGAAACCGGTCGGCGTCTACGGGAACATCGATACCAGAAACCGGATTCACCAGTTGCAAGAGGCGATCGATGTCGATGGACTCTGCGACGACGCTCGCCGCCTCATCGACAAAGCTCAACGCCTCGGGATGCTCGTGCCAGGGCAACAGCCCCAAGTGCCGCTGAGGAAACCGTCCGAGTTCGAGCTTTCTCACCGATCCTAGCACCGGGACTCCCGCGGCTCCCTCGATGGATTCCGTGAGGATCCGCTCGTGTCGCGCTCCTCCCACACGGTTGAGGATCACTCCGCGCAGTTCCACGCCGGGATCCAAAGCGCGGCATCCCAGGACAAACGCAGCAGCGGTGCGCGTCATTTTGGTGGCGTCGATCACGAGGATCACGCCCGCCCCAAGAAGCTTCGCCAACTCCGCAGTGCTATAGCTGCCCGCGGCATCGACGCCGTCGAAGAGACCCCGATTGCCTTCGATGAGGGCTAAGTCTTTTCCTGCCGACCGCGCAGCGAATGACGCAAGGACCACGTCCCGATCGAACAGGTAGGAATCCAGGTTGTAGCACTCGCCGCCGGCCGCCAGCCCAAGCCAGCCCGCGTCAATGTAATCCGGACCCTTCTTGAACGCGGCCAAGTCGATACCCCTCTTGCGAAGGGCTGCAGCCAAGCCTACCGACAGGAGCGTCTTTCCCGCGCCGCCTTTGTGAGCGGCAATAACGAACCGTGAGACATTCACTATCTGAGACATAGCACTGTGCATAACATACCTGAGGAATATTGTAACGGCGAAAGCCCCGTCCGCCCATCACGCGGACCGGAGGAGCCGGTACACCTGGAAGATGTGATCCGGGAGTGATTCCATAATGGCCGGCAGGTCCGGAGCCTCGGCATTATATGAATCCACGAGGTCACGGAAGACCTCCGCCCAGTCGCCGGGCGAGAGCGCGCCGGCCAGCTTTGCGAAACAGGCCGGTAATTCCGAGTTGCAGTGTCCGCCGGTTGCCTTTGCTCGGAGCGCACCGAAGAAACCTCGAACCGTCGCTTCCACGCAGTCGGTCCCGGCGAACACCACCCGCCCTACCCCGTCGAGACGGTCCAACCGGTTCCGGACCGTCAAGTTGGCAAAAAAGGCGAGCAATGAGTCCATTGGGCCGATAGTCGCCGATGGCGGCACGATGATACGCGGCTCGTATTGTCGTGCCGCGACAAGCCTCACCGATACTGGTCCTTCTTTCACCTGTGCAACAAAGTCACCGGCAGCATGGTGCCAAGGATAGACCTCGTGGAAGGTTGCAAGGTCGTAATACCAGGTCAGAATGAAAGCGGACTGCCGAAAAATCTCCCACGCGATCTCCCGGGGCAGAAGACGGCGCCCGCTGTCTCCATCCCATAGGATGGTATCGTACCCCTCCTCTTCGGACCCCTCGGTGAGGTGAAACTCGTGATAGGCTTCCAGCCATTCCCCGAGGAACATGCGGGAGGCGATCGGCTGATCAGTTTCTGCTTCGGCGCATGGGTCCCCGAGGAAGTAGACCTTCGGGACATATCGCGGGCCCGGCATCGTGCTTAGGAGACGCAGCACATCAAATTCTTGCGTGATTCTCGCCATGCCGCGCGGAGTGAGCGCGACGTTCATTACGAATGAGTACGTCCGGTCAGTGCAAACGACAGCGATCCGCGCGGGATGGTAGTCGCTCCCGTGTTTCTCACCGATGATACGCACTTCCCGTATGTCCAGCCGCTGCGGGATCGCTGCCTGAACAACGAAATCCACGATCCGGGACCAGTGGTCAAGCACTGCCCGTTGGATCGCGTTGAAATATTCACGATAGGTCACGCCGGGAGATACGTCGGCATCCGGGCCGGGTCTTGTGAACGGCAAGAGGTCGTCGAGATCCGACTCATCCATGACCTTGAGTCCAGTCTGGGTGGACCGAAACAAAGAGACAGGAACGGGGGCCGCGGACGGAGAAATCATGCCTGGAGACAATTTGGTATCCATGAAGCCCCATAATACGACCTCCCGGGCTGCGGCGCAATGACTGGAGGGCGGGCGGCGGAATTGAGACGCAACGGCGCCCGAAAGGCTTTCCACGAATTCCTGCGATTCGCTCTTCACCCCGGCACGCAAATATTGGAAGCGCCGTTATTTTTCTTGACTTGTTCCTGTGTCGTGCATTAGGATTTGGCGATATTTTTCAGGGTGATTTGAACCTCTTCTGTTCACTTAACCCACCGAGTAAATCAAGGAGTTTCCTCTTCCGGGGGAAGGTTAACGGAGGCAGCCTTCCCTGTCGGGATTTACATAGTCGGCCCAGTACACGAATGGGCCGTGCGAGCTGCACGTAGTGAACAAGAACCATTAGGAGAAAGAGAGGAGGAAGCGTTTATGGGAAAACACAACACTCCTATGCTTGATGAATTGGAAAAGGGGCCGTGGCCCAGCTTTGTTTCCGATATCAAGCAGCAGGCCGAGAAAGGGAAGCAGGCGCTTAAAGACGCCCCTGACGATCTGCTCGGCGTCTTGGAACTGTCCTATGAGGACAAGGTTACCCACTGGAAGCACGGCGGTATCGTCGGTGTGTTCGGATACGGCGGCGGCGTGATCGGTCGATATTGCGACCAGCCGCAGAAGTTTCCCGGCGTAGCCCATTTCCACACAGTACGCGTGAATCAGCCTGCCAGCAAATTCTACACCACCGAGTTCCTTCGCAGCCTGTGCGACATTTGGGAAAAATACGGCAGCGGTCTGACCAATATGCACGGGTCGACCGGCGACATCATTTTCCTCGGGACGATTACCGACAATCTCGAGCCCTTGTTCTACGACCTCACCCATGACCTCAACCAGGACCTTGGCGGCTCCGGATCCAACCTTCGGACGCCGAGTTGCTGTATCGGAAGGGCGCGTTGCGAGTGGGGCTGCTACGATACGCAGGAGGCTTGTTACCAGATTACCATGGCTTACCAGGACGAGCTTCACCGTCCAGCGTTCCCTTACAAGTTCAAGATCAAGTTTGACGGCTGCCCCAATGGCTGCGTGGCATCCATCGCCCGATCGGACATTTCCGTCATTGGAACCTGGAAAGACGATATCCGCATAGACCAAGCCGCGGTGAAGGCTTACGTGGGCGGCGAGCTGAAGCCCAACGGCGGTGCTCATGCCGACAAAGACTGGGGCAAGTTCGACATTATGAAGGAAGTGATCGACCTCTGCCCGACCGGCTGCATGTGGTGGGACGGTAGCAAACTGAGCATCAACAACAAAGAGTGTGTCCGCTGCATGCATTGCCTCAACACGATGCCGCGAGCCCTTCGGATCGGAACTGAGACAGGCGCATCCATCCTCTTCGGCGCGAAAGCCCCCATTCTCGAGGGCGCCCAGATGTCCACTCTCGGTATCCCCTTCCTCCCGATGGAACCGCCGTATGACGAGTTCAAGGAAGTGGTGGAAAAGGTGTGGGATTGGTGGATGGAAGAAGGCAAGAACCGTGAGCGCCTTGGCGAGCTGATTCAGCGTGAAAGCTGGCAGAAGTTCCTCAAGATCATGGAACTTGAGCCCGATCCTAGGATGGTGGACGAGCCGCGGTCCAACCCGTACATCTTCTGGAGAGAAGAAGAAGTGGAAGGCGGCTGGACCCGCGACATCAAAGATTATCGCGCGAAACATATGAGGTAAAGCTGAGGTAGGAGGTTACGAATATGCCTTATGATCCGTCTGATCCTCAAAAGGATAGAATTACCGATATAGGGCCCAGGTACTACAAGGAGTTCTTCCCGCCCATCGTCGACCGAAACTACGGCAAATGGCTGTATCATGAGATCCTGGAGCCCGGTGTCCTCGTCCACGTGTCAGAGACCGGCGAGGAACTTTATACCGTACGTTGCGGCAACGCGCGTCTCATCAGCGTCGAGCACATTCGTGAGATATGCGAGATCGCCGACAAGTACTGCGATGGGTACCTGCGGTTCACCACTCGCAATAACATCGAGTTCCTCGTTTCGGACAAAGCCAAGCTCAAACCCCTTCTCGACGACTTGAAGGGTCGCAAGTTCCCCGGCGGCTCGTACAAGTTCCCCACAGGCGGGACCGGGGCTGGCCTGACTAACATCGTTCACACCCAGGGCTGGGTCCACTGCCATACTCCGGCCATCGACGCGTCCGGTATTGTAAAGTCCGTTATGGACGGTCTCTTCGAGGAATTCGGCAAAATGAGGCTGCCGGCCCAGGTGCGCGTGTCTCTGGCCTGCTGCCTCAACATGTGTGGTGCAGTTCACTGCTCGGACATCGCCATCCTCGGCATACACCGCAAGCCGCCCATGATTGACCACGAGTGGATCGACAAGCTGTGTGAGCTTCCGCTGGCGATTGCAGCGTGCCCCACAGCGGCAATCAAGCCGGCGAAAACCCCTGAAGGTCTTAAAACCCTCGAAGTCAACGCGGACCGTTGCATGTTCTGCGGTAACTGCTACACGATGTGCGCTGCCATGCCGTTGGCCGACGAGGTTGGCAGCGGTGTCGCGATCCTGGTGGGTGGGAAGCTTTCCAATCGGATCTCCAAACCCAAATTCTCCAAGGTCGTGATCCCGTTTATTCCCAATGAGCCGCCGCGCTGGGAGAACACGGTCAAGGCGGTCAAGAACATCTTGGACGTGTACGCAAAGGACGCCCGTAAGTATGAGCGTTTGGGCGATTGGGCCCAGCGAATCGGTTGGGAGCGTTTCTTCGAGAAGACGAACATCCCGTTCACTCATCACCTGATCGACGATTATCGCTTTGCATACACCACATGGAGACAGTCGACCCAGTTTAAGTACTAGGTGGAGGCACAAAGGAGCTTTCCATGAACGAGGAAGAAGCCAAACAGGTTATTCTGGATGCTCTGCAGAAGAAATCCGGGACCAAGACCAAGTTCTACCTGAAGGACTTCTACGCGATGCTTCCTGATATGAAGAACCGCGAGGTCAAGAACCTGGTCAACAAGATGGTCAGCCAGGGCCTTCTTGAGTACTGGTCCAGCGGTAGCACCACCCTGATCGGACTGAAGGGCGCGGGCAAGCAGCACAAAGAAGAGGACGAATAGTCCTCGCCACGCCTGACATCTGATCTCGTTGATACCGGATTTCGGATGCCGTTCGCGGGGCCGAGAGTGCAGCTTGCGCTCTCGGCCCTACTCACTTTCAATCAGACGGCCCTTTGGGGTACGCAGATTTCTGCGGCTACTCGAAGTTGATTTTTGCGCCCCTTCTCTCGACTAGGCCCGCACACCACTGATCCTGGCGGGTTTTCCTCATAAGGTTCATCTCCAGGGATCCGAAGCCGGCAAACACGGCGGCCTCCATCTCCTCCGCAATGCCCGAGAGCACAAGGTACCTCGCGGTCAGCTTTGTCAGCAACTTGGCCGACCTCACGAGCACCGGCGCGGCAAGATTCGCGGCAACCACGTCGAATTCCCCCCGCACTGCCGACGCGTCGCCAACAAAGAAATGGATGGAACCTCCCGATTCGCATGGGAGGAACAAGTTGCCGTTCAACTGCGCGTTCCGCCTGGCAACGCAAATGGCAGCTCCGTCTATATCGAGCCCCACGGTCAATCCGGAACCAAGGGCTTTGGCAGCTATGGCAAGTACGCCGGTACCCGTGCCGGCATCCAGCATCGAAGGGGCGTTCATTTCGCTTTGCAGGAGCGCCATCGCCTCTTCCAGCAACTCCAGCGCCATCACCGTTGTGGGGTGATCGCCTGCACCGAAGCTTGGACCCGGATCAATCACGAGGTTGATCCGGGCAGCGTTCGTACGGCCTTTCTCCCACAGCGGCACAATGCGCAGGCGCTTTCCGACATCGATAGTACGGAGAAGGCCTTCCCAACCGATTGCTGCCGATCCTCTCCTTCTTTTCAACAGAGGTCCTTTTGCAGTGCGAGGAAGTATTGGCGATTAAAATCGGTCCGAAGGGCCGTGGCCATGGAAAAAAGCAGGCCGGGCGGACCGGGTACCGCGACTCCGATGAGGTTGTTCAACAATTCAGCCGAATAGCGGAAGAGCAGAATTTGTATCTCGTTCACATCAACGGTTGGATATGAGCCCCCAAGACGGAAGCCGCAACGCGGGCACGCTACCGTCCTCTCCCCAATCTTCTGGGGGACGCCGTAAAGGCGGCATGTGATAGGGCGGTGCTCATAAAGCACGCAGCCCTTATCCTCATTCAGCGGGCATCTGATCTTGATTCGGGATGCGGCTTCGTGGAGATCGGCGTTCTCAACGCCCGCCTTACCGGCTTCACGGCCCAGCCTTTCCCGCAATCCGCAGAAGACCGGCTCCACTTCTGCCGCTCGCTGAAGCGCTCGGTCTCGAGTTGCGCCGCTCGTTTCACTCCTGAACATCCCGCTCACGACAAACGCTTCAATCAAGCTCAACTCGAAGTAGACCGAGCAGCACTCATCGCACCCAGGCCCGCAAGCTACGGCATCAGGATGTGCTCGGGCAACGTCTTGGAAAAGCGAATCTACTCTCGCTACCAATTCCAAATATCTGGCAATATGGTCTTTGAGGGTCATAATCTAAGTGAGAGGTCCCTGCATCAATCCACGGGAGGCGCTATTCCCAGCCTGTCCTCCACCACGTCCAGCCGGTCCCTGACTCGGTCGAACTCATCACCAAAGTGCACCAGCGCCTCATTGACGATCCCGGTGAATCGTTTCAAGTCGCTTTCCAGCACATTGAACCGACGCATCATCTGACCCTGTAAATCATCGATGCGCTGCTCAATTGAAATCCCCCATTCGGCCAAGCCGTCAACGCGTCCCTCGATGATCTCCACGCGTTCGGCAACGACAACGAGCGTTCGCTCGACGCCTTGCACCCGCTCGTCGAGATCGGACACGAGCCGGCCGATCTCCTCGACCCGTTGCTCAACTGTCTCAAGCCTGTCCTCCACTCCATCCAGGCGTTGCTCGACAGAACTCAAGCGCTTTTCCACGGAATCGAGACGATCTTCGACAGCGTCCAGGCGCTTCTCGATTATGGTGAACCGCTTTTCCAGAGAATCCATACGAAGCTCGACCGCGTTCATGCGGTGCTCAAGCGTCTCCATACGGTGCTCAAGCGTCTCCATGCCCTCTTCGAGGGACCTCATCCGCTCTTCGATCCCTGTCAAGCGAACATCAAAGGCATCGAAACGAGTTTCCAGGCGCTCGACTCGGCGTTCCAATGCGTCGAAGCGCACCTCGAATGAGGAGCGCATGGAACGTATTTCTTCGCGTATCTCGAGGAGGATCTGAATGGTGAGGTCCGCGGGTGTCTGTTCAGACATGGAAGCAACCTCGCAGGCGAGCGAGAAAAGGGATGAAGAACTAGACGGCACGATAATGGGTGTCAACTCGGTTGTCAAGGGAGAAAACCGTTAATTTACCGTTGTGATATCAATATAATATGTGTAATGTCTCAGGATGGATGGATATCATTCAGCCGGTCACGATTTTGTATTGCTCCTGGAAGAGGTTGGAGTCAGGATTCAGCTGGATGGTGGTATTGAATTTCTGCTGGAGCTTTTCCAGTTGGTCGCTCCCTTCTTCAAGGAGCCTCTGAACCACGTCGGGATGGGCCGTAATGGTAACGCATGAAGTGTGGTTGCCGGCCACGTCGAGGGCGATAGCCCGAAGGATTTCCTGGCACACGGTAGTGCGGGACTTGATGAATCCTTTCCCCTCGCAGTACGGGCACAGTTCACACAGAGTTCGGGTGAGGCTCTCCTTGGTGCGCTTGCGGGTCATCTGAACCAAGCCGAGTTCAGATATCTTAAGAATGTTGGTTTTCTGTTTGTCCTTGCGCAAAGCCTCCTGGAGCGCATTTGTGACCTTTTCGCGATCTGCTGCCCGGTCCATATCGATAAAGTCCACGATGATGATTCCACCGATGTTTCGGAGCCGCAACTGGTAGGCGATTTCCTTGACCGCCTCCAGATTCGTCTTGATTATGGTCTCCTGAAGGTTACGCTTGCCCACGTACCGTCCGGTGTTCACGTCGATTGCTACAAGCGCTTCCGTGAAATCGATATTGATGTATCCGCCGGACTTGAGCCATACCTTGCGGCCGAGCGCCTTGTTAAGCTCCATTTCGATTCCGAAATAGTCGAATATGGGCTCATCGCCGTCAAACAGCTCCACGCTCGGTTTGAGTGACGGCATAAAAGTATCCATGAAATCGAGGATCCTCCGATAGCTTTCCGGCGAGTCCACAATGAGGCGATCCACGTTTTCCGTGAAGAGGTCCCGCACGCTCCGAAGGCACAGATCAAGATCTTCATAAATAAGGGACGGTGCGGCGACCCGTCGTTCTCGCTCCAGGATTCGATCCCACGTTCCCTGGAGAAAGGCCAGATCGGCCGCCAGCTTTTCCCCACTCTCGTGCTCACTTACCGTCCGCACAATAATTCCGCATAACGGTGGCTTGATCTGGGCAATGATCTCCCTAAGCCGCTGGCGCTCCATTTCATTCTCGATCCGACGCGAGATCCCAATGTGGTCCACCGTGGGCATGAAGACAAGGTGCCGGCCGGGGATCGACACGTGGGAAGTCACGCGAGCGCCTTTACTGCCGAGAGGTTCCTTCGAGATCTGGACAAGGATTTCCTCACCCTCTTCGATGAGATGCTCAATAGGAATGTCCGACCGTCCCGACTCAGCGATATGCTCCTCCATCGAGGGCTCTTCGTCCGGCTCGTCGTTATCCTCTTCCTCGTCCATCATGAAGTTGAAGTCATGAATGTGGCGGTGGATATCACCCACGTAAAGGAACGCAGCCCTCGGCAAACCGATATCTACAAATGCCGCCTGCATACCCGGCAGCACTTTGATGACCCGCCCCTTATAGATGTTTCCCACGATTCCACGTTCGCCCGAGCGTTCAACGTGAAATTCCACTACTTGGCCGTTCTCTATCAATGCGACGCGAGTCTCCCGGTCGGTGATGTTCATGATGATTTCATTATTCATTGAAGCAGTACTCATGATCACCAGAAGACGCACTAAACGCGCAAGCTGTTTTCACGATCCGGA